>JAMOQN010000205.1 GCA_027063985.1 Desulfohalobiaceae bacterium | reverse complement strand
CCTGCTGTTTAATGGCTTTGCATTTGACATATCAAACTCCTTGAGATGTTTTTAATTAATCGTGAACTCCTCTCTTTTTCACCAAATAAGCCAGTCCACCAAAAGCAGCTATTGGATAAAGTAAATATTTATAAAGTCCCATACTAACGCCTTCGAGATCTTCCACATAAGATTTTTTCCTGAGCTCTGGCAGACCAAGTTTCACAAAATCAATACCTGCTAAAATCATGCACTGAGAGCCTCCCAACTCGTCTAGACCATATATGTGCTTTATGTAAGGTTTTGCTTTATGAACCTTTGTTTTTCCTGATTCAATGTGATTTACTGGAAACTCATAATATTCCCCAGGTTTCATCATAAGGCGCCTGTGGGCCTCTTCCCTTAGTTTTTCAACTGGTCCAAAAAGGGATGCCCCAGTTGGACATACAGCACAACATGCTGGATACCCGCCTTTTTCCAATAAATGATAGCAGAGCTGACATTTTCTAATCTGCGGAAATGGAGAATCCCATTCAAATTTTGGGATGTTATATGGACAGGCCACCTGACAATATCTACAACCAATGCACGCAGAAGGATCATAGGTAACAATTCCAGTTTTTTCATCTTTATGGAGGGCTGTAACAGGACATGCAGCAGCACAAGCAGGCTCTAAACAGTGCATACATTGCCTTTTTACAAATGCAAATTTATCGCCCTCTTTATACATCTTTATAATATTATAAGTCTTTGAAGACAGATCTATAGGGTTGTCCCAGGTTTTTTGGTCACCTGTATGTTCATATGGGAGATTATTGGCCTTTTTACATGCCACCATACACGATTGACATCCAATACATAGATTGGAATCATACAAAATTCCAACTGCATTAGGTGGTAATTCTTGGGTTTTAGAAGCCTTTGCATCCTCAACTAGGGTACCAGCACCAAGGGCAACTGTTCCACCTACTACAGTTTTTAAAAAGTCACGTCTTGAGACACTCATACCAACCCCCTTTATTTTTCTTCTTCTGATTTCATTCTTGTGACTGTAACTGCAGCAGCACCTGCAGCAGCACCAATAGCAGCTCCCACTAATCCAGCAGCTGTACTAGAAACCTTGCCACCCCTTTCATATTTTATTTTCGCAGGAGTAGCTGCGGGGGTAATCACACTATCTTTTTTAATATCAGCTTCAACAAACATAGGAATATTGAAACCTACGCCCTTTTCACTGCAACCAAAACATGGATGCCCACAACGAACAGGCCACATTCCAACATCATTGAACTGCAGGATAGAACAATTATTATAGGTAACTGGACCTTTACAACCTAATTTATACAAACACCAGCCTTTACGATGTCCCTCGTCTCCAAATTTTTCGGCAAATCTTCCTGCATCAAAGTGGGGTCTTCTCTCACAATTTTCATGTACAAGCCTGCTGTAGGCAAATTTCGGCCTACCAAGGTGATCTAACTCAGGTAACTTTTTGTATGTAATAAAATAAGCTACAGTTGATAGGAAATTATATACATTTGGTGGACAACCAGGAATAGTGACTACAGTCTTATCTTTCAAGACTTCAGGAGCACCTTTTGCTCCAGTTGGATTTGGATCAGCTGCAACAATACCACCCCAAGACGCACATGAACCAATTGCTATTATAGCACCCGCCTTTTCTGCCATCTCCTTAACAATTTTCACAAAAGGCCTTCCAGCAATCTGACAATAGATACCATCATCTTTTGTGGGTATGGCACCTTCTATGACCAGAACAAACTTCCCTGCATTTTCTTCCACTGACCTTTCCATAAACTCTTCAGCCTGTTTTCCAGCCCCAGCGTTTAAAGTCTCGTTATTATCAAGGGAAATTAGATCTAAAATTAGATTATCCAGAGTGGGATGGGAAGATCTGAGAAGACTTTCAGTACATCCAGTGCACCCTTGTCCTGAAAGCCAGATAACCGGCGGCCTTTTGCTGCTGGTCATAGCATTGGCAATCTTTTCTCCAGCAGACAGGGGCAGTCCCATACTAGCCGCCATTACAGTACAATACTTTAAAAAATCTCTCCTGGAACATAAACTAAAGACATTTTTCTGGGATTTTTCTTTCATTTTCCCCCCCATATAAGTTTAAAAAATTAAACACCCAACACCCTCATACACTTCTAAGTAAAAATTAAATTTGCACAATATGCACAAAATGCACATACAAAAATTTCGTTCTATTAAGGATTATTTTTATCTAATTTTTTTTATTTTTTCAAGAAAAAAGAACAATAAACATATTAATATCATTAACTTTATGTTCCACTTCAAGTAATGGGCAAGTAAATTTAAATTATAACCAGTTATAATTGTAGAACTATATCATCATCACGCTCTAGCCCTAATATCAATCTTGAATTGCTGACCTAAGCAAGAAAAAAACAAATAATATTAATTGATTTGCCAGTCCTTTCAAGACTTATTGTGAATCCCTGTTAACAAAATTTTACTTATTTCAGTGTGCAAAAAATTATCAAAAAACCATTGACAAACAAAAATATCCTGCAACAAAAACAAGAAAAACAAATTCCCATTATTAATATTATTAATAATTCTAGCATTTTTTTATTAAAATTATTGTCCTTGACAAATAAGAGTAGTAGAAATAGATTTATTTACTTTGCATTTGAGGTTTTTTATGGAACAGATTTATTTTATCAGGCTTAAGGATATTCCTTCAAAAGGACTCAATTTAGCTATAGACGACCAAAATATATGGTTAGATCCTATTAGGGAGTATGAACTCCCCTATGAAATAAAAGAGGATTTTTGTGTGGAGGTCTTTATACAAGTAGAGGGAGATTGTTGCATATTAAAAGGGCTACTTACAGGGACAATAGAGACCTTGTGTGATAGGTGTTTAGAAAAAGCAGAGGTAAAAATTGAAGATTTCTTTAGAATAATTGAAAGACCTAAGGATAGGGATTCATTAGACATTTCGTTTATTGTTGAACAAAATGGAGAGCTTTATTTAGATTTAAAAGGGCTATTGTGGGAAAGATTTGTGTTGAATATTCCCCAAAAAATTTTGTGTAAAGAGGATTGCATGGGGCTGTGTCCAATATGTGGGACAAATTTAAATATATCACGTTGCAATTGCGGAAAGGATTTAGGGGATCCAAGATTGGCAATTTTTAGAAAAATAAAAATATTAAGTGAGGGGTAAAGCTATGGCAGTACCAAAAAAACGTACATCAAAGTCAAAAAAAGGAATGCGTAGATCACATCATAGAGTACCTGTTCCCAATGTGATTGAGTGTGAGTGTGGTAATCCTACCCTGCCACATCGCGTGTGTCCATCTTGCGGAAAATATGCAGGAAGGGCCTATTTAGCAAAAGATGAAGACTAATAAATTAAAGCCACGTCTAGCAATTGACGTTATGGGGGGCGATCGAGGCCCCTCTGTTGTTGTTCCAGGGGCATTAAAAGCCGCTAGGGAAAATGGTCTTTCTCTTATACTCGTTGGCAGAGACATAGATATAAGAGAGGAGTTGGAGAAGCATCAAACAGAAGGTATTGACATTGAGGTGGTACATGCAGACGATGTGGCAGATATGAAGGACAAACCTTCTTATATTTTGAGGCGTAAAAAAAATACTTCTATCCAAGTTGCATGTAATTTAGTTAAACAAAACAAAGCAGATGGCGTTGTGTCAGCAGGCCATACAGGTGTTACACTGGCATGTGGAATGTTCTCCATTGGAAGAATAAAGGGCATTGACAGACCAGGACTAGCAACAATAATCCCCAGGGAAAAACAACCTCTAATACTTATTGATGTTGGTGCGAACATTGATTCTAAACCAAGACACCTTGTACAGTTTGCAATTATGGCCGATATATTTGCCAAAAATGTTCTCAATGTAGAGTCTCCTTCTGTAGGGTTATTAAATATTGGAGAAGAACAGGGAAAAGGGAATGTACAGGTTAATGAGGCATATCAGCTTTTAAAAAATACTTCTTTAAATTTTATTGGTAATATTGAAGGAAGAGATCTTTTTACAAACAAGGTAAATATAGCTGTATGTGACGGTTTTGTTGGGAATATTGCTTTAAAATTATGTGAAGGTCTGGCAAAGTCTTTTAGCGATGTTTTAAAAAAAGAGATTAAAAAAGGAATCTTGACAAGACTTGGAGGATTTCTTGCGAGACCGGCCTTTAAAAGGCTTATTCGCAGGTTTGATTATGAGGAATATGGAGGTGCTCCCCTACTTGGGTTAAAGGGATGTGTAATAGTATGTCATGGGAGTTCCACTGAAAAATCCATAGCCCAGGCCATTAAAATGGGGGCAGCCTTTGCCAAGAGAAATATTGTAGAAAAAATCAAGGAACAGCTGGAGAAACATCCTGAGATAACAAGATTCTATAGATTAAAAAATATACTTTCTACTACAACAATTACTCCTAAAGAAACAACTGAAGAAGAAAAAGAAATAAAGAAACATGGAGCCAATAAAGAAGAAAAATAATATGATTATCTTGGGACTGGGACATTTTGTACCAGAAGACGTTTTAACCAATAAACAACTAGAACAAATGGTGGATACCACTGATGAGTGGATTACCACCAGGACTGGTATAAAGGCCAGGAGGATAGCCAAAAAAGGAGTTGCTTGTTCTGATCTGGCCTATAATGCATCTCAAAATGCTCTAGATAATGCCAAGCTAGATCCTATTGATATAACTCACATTATAGTAGGAACATTTACTTCTGATTATTGCGCTCCTGCTACTGCGTGTATTCTTCAGGCAAAATTAGGCTCAAAAAAATGTGAAATGGCTATAGATATAGCGGCTGGTTGTTCTGGATTTACATATGGACTTGAACTTGCGCGGGGTATTATTGCCAACAAACCTGAAGCAAAGGTCCTTGTAGTTGGCAGTGAAGTATGTACATCTAGATTAAACTTCAAAGATAGAAATACTTGTGTTCTATTTGGTGATGGAGCTGGGGCCGCAATTCTCACAGGTCACAGAGAAGGCTATCCTCATGTGATTGACATTGAATTAAAAACTATAGGCGAGCTCGGGCATTTGCTCATGGTTGGACTAGAAGGGGGATCTGCCGAGCCCTTTGTTGTTGGCCAAAGGGTGAGTGAAAAATATTTTGCTCATATGAAGGGAAGAGAAGTTTTCAAACATGCAGTCAGGAATATGACAGAAATCAGTGAACGCATACTTAAAAAAAATAATCTTACTTCTCAAGACGTTGATCTTTTTATTCCTCATCAGGCAAACTACAGGATAATTGAAGCTGTTGCAAAAAAAATTAACCTGCCAATGGAGAAAGTTTTTGTTAATGTTCATAAATATGGAAACACTTCTGCAGCCTCAATTATTTTGGCACTTAGCGAGGCCTATTCATATGGGAAGATACAAAAGGGAGATCTGGTTTTGCTCGCTACTTTTGGGGCAGGGTTTACAGTTGCCAGTGTTATTATAAAATTTTAATAAATTTAAAGGGCAGTCTATGGGGAAAAATAAAAATAGCTTACCAAAGGCAGCCATTGTCACTGGAGGGTCAAGGGGAATAGGGAAGGCCATTTCCCTTAAGTTAGCTGAAAAAGGTTTCCTGGTCTATTTTTCCTATGTCTCAAGGGACGATCTTGCCGAGGAAGTGGTTTCTGAGATTCAAAGTCGAGGTGGAGAAGCCAGGGCCTTTAAAGTGGATGTGAGCAAAAAAGAGGAAGTTGAGGATTTTTTTAAAAACTATATAAAAAATAAGGTTTCTTTAGATGTCCTGGTAAATAATGCGGGCATAACAAATGATGGTCTCATCCTTCGAATGAAGGATGACCAATGGAATAAGGTAATAGGTGTCAATTTAACTGGCACCTTTTACTGCACTCAAGAAGCTGCCAAAATAATGGTTAGACAAAGATATGGTAGAATTATTAATATCACATCTGTTGTTGCACTCTCAGGAAATCCAGGACAGGCCAATTATTGTGCCTCTAAAGCTGGAATTATAGGACTTACCAAAGCAGTGGCACTGGAGCTAGCTCCCAGGGGCATATTGGTAAACGCCATTGCTCCTGGGTTTATCACTACGGAAATGACAAAGGAACTTGACCAAAAGACCAGGGAAGCCTATCTATCAAAAATCCCCTTAAAGAGATTTGGTACTCCAGAGGACGTGGCATGTTTAGTTGCATGGCTATCTTCAGAAGAGGCCAGCTACATCACAGGTCAGGTGTTTTCTGTAAATGGTGGACTGTACCTTTAAAAAAGAAAAAAACAGGAGGAAATACATGTCTGAACTACTGGAAAAAATCAAAAAAATTGTGTCTGAACAATTGGATGTTGACCCAGAACAGGTTGTACCAGAGGCTTCATTTGTTGACGATCTTGGAGCTGATTCCTTAGATCTAACAGAGCTTATCATGGCTATGGAAGATGAATTTGATCTGGAAATAGACGATGAAGAAGCTCAAAAATTAAGGACTGTCCAGGACGTCATTAATTACATTGAATCCAAAGTGAAGCAGTAAAAATAATAAAGGGGGATTATTCCCCCTTTGTTTAAAATATTAGTCCTCAACCCGAACATAAAAAACGAGGTGAGGTTATGAAAAACAGACGGGTAGTCGTAACAGGTGTAGCAGCAATTACTCCCTTGGGCAATGACGTTGAAACATCTTGGCAGAGATTAATTAAAGGGGAATCTGGTATCTCTTACATAACCAGGTTTGATTGTTCCAAATATGATACCAAAATAGCTGGTGAGGTTAAAGACTTTGCGCCTGAAAAATTCATCCCTAAAAAGCAAGTAAGGAGAATGGATAGGTTTAATCACTATGCAGTTGCTGCTGCAAAGATGTTACTTAGTGATGCAAAATTTGAGGTTAATGAAAAAAACTGTACCCAGATAGGCATAGTTTTGGGTTGTGGACTAGGTGGGATAGAGACAATAGAAGAATTCCATGAAAAACTTTTAAGGAGAGGACCATCCAGGGTCTCACCTTTTTACATTCCAAAACTAATTTCCAATATTGCAGCAGGACAAATAGCAATATTTACCAGGGCCAAAGGGCCTAATATGGTTACAACATCTGCTTGTGCTTCTGGTTGTCATAGCATAGGCTATGCATTTTCTGATATCAAACTCGGTAGGGCAAAGGCCATGATTTGTGGAGGCGTTGAATCCACCATAACTCCCATGGCTGTATCCGGATTTAATGCTATGAGGGCGCTATCTACCAGAAATGACGAACCAGAAAAGGCATCCAGGCCTTTTGACAGGGATAGGGATGGATTTGTTATTTCAGAAGGATGCGGGTTGATCCTTTTAGAAGAGTTAGAACACGCAAAACAAAGGGGCGCCAAAATTTATGCGGAAATAGTTGGATTTGGAGCATCTGCAGACGCATATCATATAACTGCACCTGATGAGAGCGGAGAAGGAATGGCCTCGGCCATGAAGGCGGCCTTAAGAGAGGCAGATGTTGCACCAGAGGAGGTAGATCATATAAATGCCCACGGTACTTCTACCCCATTAAATGATATATGCGAAACACGGGCAATAAAAAAGGTCTTTGGAAAACACGCATACAACATACCTATAACAGCAAATAAGTCTATGATTGGGCACATGCTAGGAGCAGCAGGGGGAGCTGAGTCAGTGTTCAGTGTGCTCAGTATTTACCATGAAAAGATTCCCCCAACAATTAACCTGGAAAATCCAGATCCTGAATGTGATCTAGATTATGTCCCTGAAGGTG
>JAMOQN010000204.1 GCA_027063985.1 Desulfohalobiaceae bacterium | reverse complement strand
GATATCAAAGAGTACGAAAACCAGCAAAAAAAGACCACAAAAACAAGCTTTTCTAAAAATTTTAATATAGATGAGTTAAAATCTGTTGTAGATAAATTGAAAATTAATCTCAAAGAGTATAACGCCAATTCTATAGAATATCTGGATAGATTAAAGGAAATTTTAAAGGGTTGTGGTTATGATATGGATTTGATAGAACTTGAAAAGTACGTGAGTTCTTATGATTTTGACAGTGCAACTAAGGCATTGGAAAAATTTATGGGTAAACTAAAAGGATTTTAACATATGAAAAAACAAACAATTCTTATAGTTGATGACTCACCAGTGAATATAGATATTTTAAAAGGGATTTTAGGCGATGAATATAATATCAAAGCTGCAACCAATGGTGAGGTGGCGCTAAAAATTGCCAGAAAATTAAGGCCCGATTTAATCCTTCTGGATATTATGATGCCAGGGATGGATGGCTATGAAGTGTGTTCCAGGTTAAAGGCCAATATAGAAACACAAAACATCCCTGTAATTTTTATAACGGCCAAAGATGAGCCCATGGATGAAACCCATGGTTTTGAAGTAGGAGCTGTGGACTATATTACCAAGCCCATTAGCCCGCCAGTTGTTTTGGCACGGGTCAGGACTCACCTTGCCCTTCATGATCAGAAACGGGAGTTGGAAAGGTTGGTGAAAGAAAGAACCAAGGAATTATTAGATACTCAACTGGAAATCATTCGTCGACTTGGACGGGCAGCAGAATATAGGGACGATGAGACAGGTATGCATGTAATCCGCATGAGCAGATACGCCTATGAAATAGCCTTAGAAATTGGACTGGATGAACAAGATGCGGAATTGATCCTCAATGTTGCACCAATGCACGATGTGGGCAAGATCGGCATTCCTGACGCAATCCTCTTAAAACCTGGAAAATTGACTCCAGAAGAATGGGAAATCATGAAGAAACATACTGAATACGGAGCCAGGATTATTGGGGAGCATCCCTCAAAAATATTGAAAGCAGCCAGAACAGTTGCTTTAACCCATCACGAAAAATGGGATGGAACAGGTTATCCCAATGGATTAGCTGGAGAGGATATCCCATTAATTGGGAGAATTTGCGCTGTTGCTGATGTATTTGACGCACTGACCAGTAAGCGTCCTTATAAAGAGGCCTGGGATATTGAAAGGGCGGTGAATTTAATTTTAGAAGAAAAGGGAAAACACTTTGATCCCAAATTAGTTGATGCCTTTGAAAAGGTATTACCATCAATCCTTAAAATAAAAGAACAATATCCTGATTCAGGATAAACCTCCCCATGTATTGACTATAAAATCCATTTTATTTATCCCTCAAAGAGGGAAATAAAACTAAATTTATCCACGTCCACAAGCCCCATATCTGTTAATTTTAGATGGGGTATAACAGGAAGTGCCAGAAAGGATAGATACATAAAAGGATTTGTAATAGTATCTCCAAGTTGTTTAGCTGCAAAATTTATTTGCTCTTCAAGTTGCATTACCTCTTCTGCTGGTCTATTACTTATAAGTCCAGCTAAAGGAAGGGGCAAATGGCCTAGCACCTCTTTGTCTTTTACCACGACCAATCCTCCCCCTGTTTTTGAGATAAGCTCTACTGCAAACAATATATCATCGTCATTTGACCCTGCACATATTATATTATGGGAATCATGGGCAATAGTAGATGCAACAGCTCCTTTTTTTATGCCAAATCCCTTTACAAATCCTATACCTATATTGCCTGAATTTTTATGCCTCTCTATTACAACTAATTTTAAAATATCATTATTTACATTGGGAACATAACAATTATCTTGTTTAATTATTACATCCTCTATTGGCAATATTAGATGCTCTGTTATTATTTCATCTTTTTTTATTCCTATAACATGCACCTTTTTGAGTTTCACATCTTTTATTTTTATTGAATTTTCATCTATTTTTGCGTTAATACTATTTTTCATTGGGATATTTATTTTTTCCCATTTTAACTTAGAAGCGGAAGTTCCATTGATATATACATCTTCAACATCTAGCTCAAAAAGATCATTTATTATTACAAAATTTGCTTTATATCCAGGAGATATTATGCCTATATCATTTAAATTATAATAATGTGCAGGATTTATAGTGGCCATTTGAATTGCCCATATGGGATCTGCTCCATGTTTTATAGCCTCTTTAATATTATAATCCATATGTCCTTTTTGTATTAGTTCTTTAGGATGTCTATCATCTGTAACTAAACAAAAGTTTCTAACATTTTTTTGATTTACAACTGGTATTATAGCAGGGAGGTTTTTTTCTGTGGATCCATTTCTTGCAAATATATACATTCCCCTTTTTAGCTTTTCTTCTACTTCTGGTTTTGTTGTACATTCATGGTCACTTTTCGGACCTGCAAGTATATATGCATTTAACTCTTTTCCACTAAGCATAGGACAATGTCCGTCAATGATTTTTCCTCTGGATATGGCCAGTTTTTCCCAGATATCTTTATCCTGAAAGATAACTCCAGGGAAATTCATAACTTCAGCCAGTCCTAAGATTTTATCAGGATATTTTTTGTATAGATATTCTATGTGTTCACTTTTAATAGATGCACCAGATGTCTCCATATTGGTTGCTGGAACACAAGAAGGGGCCATAAAATAGAACTCTACATGAAGGTTTTCACTCATTTTTATAAATAATTCTATTCCCTTTATTCCCATAACATTTGCTATTTCATGTGGATCACAGATAACTGCGTGGGTTCCATGTTTTATTACAACTTTGGCAAATTCTAATGGAGTTAGCATAGTAGATTCTATATGGATATGGGCATCAATAAATGCAGGAGAGATATATTTCCCTTTTATATCTATTTCATTTTTACCAGTGTAATCTCCTATACCAACAATATAGCCATTATATATCCCAAGGTCTTGTTCAACTATATCACCATTAAATACGTCTATTATTTTCCCATTTTTTATAACCAAATCACACGGAATATCTCCCAGGGCAGCCTTTAATAACATTGATTTTTTCATAAATTACCCCTTTAATTAATATACAAAATATTTATTGATTTAAGGCAGTTTAAGACTGCATATATCATGAGCCTGTAATATTTTCAAATAGATTTATTTTTGATCCTTACTGGGGAGATTGCTATAACCTTTACAATAGAACCTGGTGTTTTTCTAGTAGTCCCCTTTAAAAACACTATATCTTTGTTTAAAACATCTCTGGCACATTCTGGGGCATTTTCTGGTATTATCACAACATCTATTAATCCCTTTTCATCTTCTAATGTAACAAACATAACCCGGGTGCTAGTGCGTGTAGGTGGAGTGTGCACTAAAATCACCTTACCAGCTATTTGCACTATGTTGTTGTTTTTCATCTTTGAAAGTGTATTAGAATCAATAAATCCCTTGTTTTTTAACAAAGGACGTATCTTTTCAAGGGGATGGAACCTACAGGGAATTTTTAAGGCTATTTGTTCTCTAATACACCAGTTTTTTATAAAGTTATTATAATTCATATCTTAGATGTTACTTGTTTAAAAATTTTAATTAATATGTATCAAATTGCCCCGGCTATCTTCAACATCTTTATTACCCTATGGGAAAGTTTGCATCTGGAAGCGAGATCAAATTCATTTTTAAATAACCCCTTTTTTTCTCTTTCTTTAATAATGGTTTTAGCTGTTTTTTCACCTAAAAATTTTACTGTTGTTAGAGGATATATGATCCCATTTTTATATGGAGAAAAGTTAAGGTCGCTGTAATTTACATGGGGAGGGTAGAGGGAAATACCTTTTGTCTTTGCTTCATTTAAAATAACTGATGGTGGATATGAGCCAACAGATCCTGCATTTAAAAGTCCCAGATAAAATTCTAAAGGATAGTGTGTCTTTAAATAGCCACTTATATAAGTAATATGCGCAAAAGAGGCTGCATGTGCCTTGCAAAAACCATAAGCAGCAAAGCAGGATACCATATCAAATACATTTTCTGCAACAGACTCATCATGTCCTGATTTAATTGCACCATTGATGAACTTTTCTTTTAATGATTCCATTTCTTCTTTACTCCTGTCCTTTGTCATGGCCCTTCTAAATGCATCTGCCTCGCTATAACTCATCCCTGCAAAAGAGTGGGCAATCTCTAATACCTGTTCCTGGAATACTATTACACCATTTGTGTCTTTTAATATGGGAATAAGTTCCTTGCATGGATAGAAAATAGGCTGTTTTCCATCTCTTCTGTCCAGGAAATCAGACATCATATTGCCTTTTACAGGCCCGGGCCTAAAAAGGGAGATCTCTACTACAATATCAAAAAAATTTTTTGGTTTAAGTCTCCTTACAAGTTCCCTTTGACCTGGGGATTCCAGTTGAAAAACTCCTATTGTATCCCCTTTTTGAAGGGTTTTATAAGTAGCCTCGTCATCTAAGGGAATTTCGTCTATGGATATATCTTTTTTTAAAAAATAGAGAGACTTTGCTATTGCCGTGTGCATCCTCAGTCCAAGTATATCCAGTTTAAATAGCCCCCACTTTTCTACATCCTCTTTATCTAGTTCAGCTACTGGATACCCTTTGTTGGAGAGGTGAATTGAAATAATATTTTCTAGTGGCTCCTCTAAAATAATAACTCCACCTAGATGGGTGGAGCTAGCATAGGGTAGGGAAGTTGCCTTTTTTACCATCTCAAGGAGCTTGTGTTCTTTTAAAATAGGATGATTTTTTAATTCAGGATATTTTTTTAGGGCAGAATCTATATCTATCCTTCTCATGGCACTAGGAAGAGTTGCACATAATCTTTTGATCTCACTATAGGGATAATCCATGGCCCTTCCTATCATCCTAACAGCCCCGCGTACCCTAAAGGTCAAAACAGTGGAAAGAAGGCCACATCTGTCCCTGTATTTATCAAAAATAAACTCAAAAACCTCATCTCGCCTCTCAGAATCAAAATCCATATCCACATCTGGAAAATCCTGCCTTCCCTCATTTAAAAACCTTTCAAATAACAAATTGTTTTCAACAGGATCCACTCCTCCAAATAAAAGATAAACCACTAAAGAGCTTGCAGCAGACCCTCTAATTGAACACCTGATGTTCCTTTTTTTGGAAAACTCATAAATATCTCTTGCAATCAAAAAAAAGTCTGATAATTTGTGTCTTTTTATCACTTCAAGTTCTTTTACAATCCTTTCTAAATATTCAATTGATACTGGAGAGTTTTTTCTGGCAAGTATTTTAAAGCAAATGGAAGAGAGTCTTTTATAACTTTTATTGGGAGATGAAAAAATTTTAGGAGGACCTATTTTATTTAAGGGTAGTTCAAATTCTTTACACATCTTGGCTATTTTATAGCTATTATAAAGGGCATTTTTGTTATTTGCAAAAAGTTTTTCCATATATGCATTTGATGTTAAAAAGAAGTTGTCTCCAGGCAGAGGAGATATATCTTTTTTGTGGTGATACTTTTTCAATATATTACAAAAGATTTTGTGTAAATCACTATCCTGTTTTTTCAAATAGGCAACTTCATGGGTCACAACTGTATCTATATTAAATTTTCTTGAAATATCTAGCTGTATATCCATAACTTTTTTATCATCTGATAATTTATGATTTTGTATGGCAATATATAAATTTTGTCTAAATAATTCTTTTAGATTTTTTAAATTATATATTGCATAATCTATTTGTCTCTTTTGTATATAGATCCTTTCTAAAGAAAATCTGCCGCCAGTAATGCATATAAGTCCACTTGTTAAATTATATATATCTTTTAAAACAATTTGTTTTTTTATATTTTTTTGAGTAATTATTCTGCATAAGTTTTTATATCCATCTATATTTTTCACTAAAAAAACAATCCTGCCTGCATCTTTTATATCTATTTGTGCTCCTATTATTGGATCTATGCCGTATTTTTTTGCGCACACATAAAATCTTGTAATACCAAGTAGGGTGTTGTTATCTGTTAGTGCTATGTATGGAAATTTTAGCTGGTATGCAAAATTTATGAGTTCTTCTGGCAAAAATGTCCCCCACAAAAAAGAAAAGCTACTGGTTATGTGAAGGTGTACAAACTCTGTCATGGGATGTATTTTCTAATAAGACCTACCATTGTTCCAATTACTCTTATCTTGGAGCGTGCAACATCTTCGGCTGTAAAAAATCTTTCCTCATAATTGGGATTTGCAGGAACTAGAGAAAATCCACCGTTCTTTTTGTATAGATACTTTAAAGTGACCTCAGGTTCTATTTCATCTAGCAGTGCAGCCACTATTTTACCATCTGGGGCAAATGTCTCTGGCCGTATAATTGCGATGTCCCCTTCACATATTCCTGCCTCTATCATGGAGTCTCCAACCACCCTTAGACCATATAATTTCTCACCGCCAAAATATCTTGGATCCAGAGGGACAATTTCTTCTATGTCTTCATAGGGTAGGATGGGATCTCCAGCAGGGATATTGCCAATTATTGGGATGCCAAAAAAATGAGATTTGAGGAGCTTAATAGACCTTTTTGTTCCTTTTGGGATTTGTAAATACCCCTTTGCCTCAAGCCTTTTTAGTATATCATACACTGCCCCAGTTGACTTTACACCTATCCCTTCTCCAATTTCTCTAATGGTAGGTGCCATTCCATGTTCTGACATAAATTTTTCAATAAATTCTAATAGTTGTTTTTGTCTCTCTGTAATCATCCCCATTCCTCCCCAAACTTAATTTCTGTAGATAAGAACAAATTTTCTGTATAAGGTCAAGAAAAAAAATTTATATAGTTATCCTCTTTTCTTATATTCCGTCACATTTCTCAAAATATTTATTTGTTTTAAAGGGAAATTCGACCTGGAAGAAAGGAGTATTTTTTATCTGGGAAAATCACCTTTCACGCTGAACTGTTTAAGGTTTTTAAAAACATGATTGACAACGTTAGATTCCAAAGATAAGTTCCCTTGAAAAAACAAAATATCTCTAGGTTCCCTGACTTCAGGGTGAAACGGGAAGCCGGTGAAAATCCGGCACTGGCCCGCAGCCGTGAGAGGGGACGAAAGCTGGAATATGCCACTCTTGACACCTTTTCACCATGACTCCTCAAAAATTAAGGAGCTCGGTTAAAGGTGGCAAGGGGAAGGCTCCAGCTCGCTCTGGTGAACATCCCAAAAAAGAAATTCTATTCATCAGGGCGAGTCCTGTTGAATTTCCTTAAGAAAGTTATTCAACAGGGCGAGTAGGATGATCCTCGAGTCGGAAGACCGGCCTAGAGATAATAAAAAAGGACGAAGCTTCGAGGCTAACTGCTTCGTTCTCGGAAAGGGTGACTTGCCTTAAGCTAAAGCCCATTTCCTGAGAACCCGCCTGAAGCTTCCTCCTTAGTATGCAAAAATAAATTGCATAAGGAGGAACAAAATGACTCATCAACTCTATCCTTTAATTTGATACCAATTATTGTTTAAAGAAGTTTTTTATTTAATAGCTCTATTTATAATTGTAATCCTAGTGTAATTAGTTGTTTTTGTTTTCCTGAACAATTTAAGAAGGATATTTATGCCAATGAGTAAATATTTGTGGTGTGTATTAATTTTATTTCTATTATTTTCATGCCATTCTTCTACATTTGAGTGCTTTGGAGAATTCTCAATAAAAAAATTATCCAACGGAGTAAAAGAGATTACAGATGGTGTTGGCAGAAAATTTGTCCTGGTGCCAAAAGGCATAAAAGCGCCAAAACAATACACCAAAGATAAAATAATATATATCCCA
>JAMOQN010000203.1 GCA_027063985.1 Desulfohalobiaceae bacterium | reverse complement strand
ATGACATTAAATTGTGTAGGGCATGTAACAAGTGTCTAATACGACCAGAATGTAGTATTAAAGATGATGATATGGGACTAATTGCCGAGAAAATGTTAAATTCTGATGCCATAATAATAGGTTCTCCAGTGTATTTTTCAAATGTTACAAGTAAATTAAAGATATTTATGGATAGGACACGCTGGATGCACATGTGTGAAAACCTGTTAGAGGGAAAATTAGGCGCTGTAGTGACCCATGCGGGTTTAAGAAACGGAGGACAAGAACTCACTAACTTGATCTTGGAAAATTTTCTCATTCACCATGGATTATATATTGTGGAGGCAAGGAGTCCCAAAAAAGGCATATACAATCTTGGGGCAATGGGGACGATGTTTGATGATCTTGAGGGAGAGAAAATAAAATGGAAAAAAGGGGTAGGACAAGATGCCTTAACAGTCAAGATGTGTCATGATCTTGGTGTTAATATAGCTAATAAACTTAAAAAAATAAAAAATTAGGAGAATGAGGATATACTTTCAAAGATCCGACGATAGAGTTGGGTATTTATTTTGATCCTTTTAAATAGAGGATAGCTTTTTGAAAAGAATTTCTTTGGTTTTTAATGGTTGTAATTGGCGTCCTGAAAAGGGGACGCCTTTATTATTGTTAGCTGTTTTCAGCCTTTATCTTTTCAATTAACTGGCGTAATTCTTCTGCTTGTTGGGCCATTTCATGTATGGCAAGAGCAGATTGTTCCATACCTTCTGAAGTTGCATCTGCAAGGTCTTTAATAGTTTCAATGGACCTGGTAATTTCTTCACTTGCAGCTGATTGTTCTTCAGCAGCAGTTGCAATACTACGAACCTGGTCCGCACTGCTTTGCGCCAGCTCCACAATTTCTGTTAAAACTTTGCCAGATTGTTCCACCTTTTCTGTAGCGATTTTGATTGCTTCTAAGATCTGTTGAAAGTTCTTATTGCTGTTTTCTGTTGAGACCCTGATGTGATTTATATTTTCCTCAACCTCTTTGGTAGCAGCCATAGTATTTTCCGCTAGTTTTCTCACTTCATCTGCAACCACAGCAAATCCTCGTCCAGCATCTCCAGCCCTGGCAGCTTCTATTGCAGCATTTAAGGCAAGGAGGTTTGTTTGGTCTGCAATATCGTTAATTACATTTATTATCCTTCCAATTGCCTGGGTCTGATTTAAGAGTTCTTCCATATCTTTATTTAACTGGATACTGATTTCTTGAACTTTGTTTATTTGGTTAACACTTTGATTCACTATTTCAAAACCTTCTTCTGCCTTGACTTTTGTTGCATCAGAGTTTTCTGAGGCCTGGGCTGCGTTTTTGGCAACTTCAAGTACAGTGGCATTCATCTGTTCCATTGCAGTGGCCGCTTCTGTGATCCTTTCTTTTTGTTCAGACATGTTTTGAGATACTTCCTGGGCCTGGGCTGATAGCTCTTCACTGGCAGTGGTTAAGTGTTCTATTACTTCCTCCATGATCTGTGCTGAATGTAACATTCCCTCTTTTTTAGCTCTTTCTGCCTGTCTTTTTGCTTCTTCTGCTTTTTCCAATGCTATTTTGGCCTGTTCATTGGCCTCTAAAGCCTCTTTTTTCTCTTGTTCTGCTTCCTGGATTTTTTCCTTGAGTTTTTCAACCATTGTTTCCAATGCCTGCTCAAGTATAAAAAATTCTCCTTTTAAGGGTTTTCCCACTTTTGAATCAAAATCTCCCTTTGAGATATTTTCAGCAAAACCAACTAAGGATTGGAGCGGTTTTTTTATGCTTTTATTACAATAGACAGATAAAATTGCTAGCATGATAAGTATCAAAATTATTCCAGCAACAGATCCTTTAATTATAACATTATGTTGTGCTTTATGGATATGTTGCATTTGAGCTTTGGTAAGTTTCTGGACATCATCCATATAGATTCCCATTCCAATAATCCAACCCCATGGCTTGAACAATTTTACATAAGATGTTTTTAAAACATCTCCAGGCTCTCCCTTTTTGGACCAATAATAATCTACAAATCCAGCCCCTTTTCTTTTGCATATATTGATCATTTCTTGAATAAGCAATTTGCCTCGTTTGTCCTTTAGACCCAATACATTTTTATTAATTAATTTAGGACTTGGATGGGCAAGCATGTAGCCTTTTAAATCGTTTATCCAGAAATAATTTCCATCTGAAAGACGCATAGAGATTATTTGTGTAAGTGCCTGTTTTTGCATCTCTCTGGTTATATCTTCTACCCATTCACCTGTTCCAATTATCCAGTTTAGTTGAGGAATTAACATTACATAGGATACCTTTAACTTGGCTTCCTGCTCACCTGGTTTTGGCCAGTAGTAGGTAACCATTCCTCCGCCCTTTTCTTTACATACTTTTACCATATTATTAAAGAGATAATTCCCTTTTTTGTCCTTAAAATTAGATAAATCTTTTCCATCTAAGGCTGGTTTTATAGGATGCATTATCATATATGGATGCATGTCATTAATCCAAATGTAATTCGTTCCATGGTATCTAAAGTGCTGGACCAAATGCTTTACCTTTTCCTCGATGGCACTTCTGGGTTGTCCCTGGTTTTGTTTTAAAATTGCATTAATTTGATTTTTTACCCCCTCTAAAATTGTCTTTAATTCTTCAGCTTTTGCTTTTTTTAAGGCTTCTATATCTTGAGATTTTTTATAATAGCTTTCAACAACTGAGAAAGCCACATCTACCAAATTTTTTAAGGACACCATCTTGTTATTTTTTATATTCTTTTGTGTGGAGTGGGTAATTTTTTTCGACATTGAGTTTATTTCTATGTGGAATAAGGCTAAAAAAAACAGACCTTCAAGGATTAAGAGAGAAATTACAAAGAAAATAGCCTTGTTGATTACTGATCCTTTCATGGTTGTTTACCTCCATTGAAGATTGATAATTAATGATATCTTTCTAAATAAGGAGTTAAAAATCCATTGGTCATGCGGGTAAATTTAAAAATAGGAAAAAAGTTAAGTCTAAAAAAACATTTCTATTATAGATTCAGTCTAGTTAAACTCTGTTTAAATGTCAATACGTTACTCTTCTTTTAATGAATTGTAGTTATCTTATTTGACTTACTGGGTGGTAGAATAAATATTGCCATATTTTGAGTATAGTCCTCAGCTCTTAACTCTTTACCTTGCTTTTGGTTATTAAGGAGATTTTAACTTGATCTGTGTCTCAGAGATATTAGAGTATATTTTTCTTGCTAGGCTTTTTTTATAGGTGTAAGAAGTGGATAGGGTGTAATTTGAATGTGAATTATAACCTTTGAATTAATAAGAATTTTCTGTAATTTGGAGGAAATAATGGATTCTTTAGTAGTAGCTATGGTGGATTTAGATGCAATTGCGCATAATTTAAGAGAAATAAGAAAAATTATACCCTCTAGCACCGAGATAATGGCAGTGGTTAAGGCTAATGGGTATGGACATGGGGCCAGAGAAGTGGCAAAGGTTGCTCTATCTGAAGGTGCCTCATATCTTGCGGTGGCGAGGTTAGATGAGGCCGTAAATTTGAGGGAAAAAGGGATTTATGAAGATATACTCATATTTGGATACATACCAGTTTCTGATTTAGAGATTGTAAAAAAATACGACTTTACAGTGTCAATATTTGATAGAGAGCAGGCTGAGAAATACAGAAAAAGGTGTAGGGAGTTGGGATATCGACTTCGGGTTCATATAAAAGTTGATACTGGGATGGGAAGGGTTGGATTTGTACTATCAGATAAAAAATTAAAAAATCAGTCTATTTGTGATATCAAAGAGCTTTTAAAGGTGGATGAGTTTTTTATTGAAGGGATATATACCCATTTTGCCAGGGCAGATGAACAGGACCTCTCTTATTCAAAGATACAACTAGGTTTGTTTAAGGAGTTGATGAATGAAATAAAGGAGTTTGGTAGAGACGACATTAAATATCATGCAGCAAATAGTGCTGCTGTTATGCAATTTCCTGAATCCCATTTAGATATAGTTCGTCCAGGGATTATGCTTTATGGGCTCTATCCTTCAAAGTATTTAAAAGAGACCTCAGGTGTAAAACTCAAGCCAGCAATGACCTTAATTAGCAGAATTACCCAGATAAAAGAGGTCTGTCCAGGATTTAAAGTGAGTTATGGGTCTACTTATACTACCAATAAAACCTCGCGCCTTGGTACTGTTCCTGTTGGATATGCTGATGGCTATCCAAGGATTTTGTCAAATAAAGGGTTTGTGCTAATTAATGGTAAACCTGCTAAAATAGCCGGAAGGGTCTGCATGGACCAGTTTGTAGTGGACATAACTGATATAGATGCGTCAGTTGGAGACAAAGTGATTATTTTTGGGACATATAACTCTTCCCAATTGAGCGCAGATCAGGTGGCGGAGTGGGCAAAAACCATAAATTATGAAATAGTATCTCAAATAACTTCCAGGGTAAAACGGGTGTATATCGGGAATTTTTGAATTAATGTTTAAATAGATGTTGTGGGGTTTTATTATGGAAAACGACTACAAAGATGCACTTAATTTTTTGTATTCACTACAAAAATATGGAATAAAATTTGGACTCTCAAAAACTGAAAATTTGTTAAAAAAATTGGATACACCTCAAAAAGACCTGAAATTTATCCACATAGCGGGCACAAATGGAAAGGGGTCTGTAGCAACTTATTTAAATTTTATCCTAATGAACGCTGGATACAGGGTTGGACTGTACACATCTCCTCATCTTGTTTCCTTTACTGAAAGGATGAGGATAAATGGGGAAAATATATCAAAAAGAGATGTGGTGCATTATACGAAATTAATCAAATATGTCATGGATCAAAGTGAACCTCCAACGTTTTTTGAGGCAGTAACTGCAATGGCCATTAAGTATTTTGCAGATAAAAAAGTAGATATTGTTATTTTGGAAACAGGAATGGGGGGAAGATTAGATGCCACAAATATTGTAGATCCAATCTTGACTATTATAACTAATGTATCGCTGGAGCACCAGGAATTTCTTGGGAATACAATAGAATCTATTACAAAAGAAAAAGCAGGCATTATAAAAGACAAAATTCCTCTTGTAACAGGGATTAATCAAGAAAAATCTATTCAAATAGTTGAAGATATTTGTATGAAAAAAAATGCTTCTATGTATGTATTAGAGCGGGATTTCTCTTGTATTCAAGAAAATGGCGTTTACAATTATTATGGTATAAATCATAATTATAATGGTCTTAAAAGCGGACTAAATGGAATTTATCAAAAAAACAATTTAGCTCTAGCCTTAGCATCTATAGAAATTTTAAATAATAAAGGATTTAGTACTAAAGATGAACATGTAATTAATGGAGTAAAACAAGCATTTTGGCCAGGAAGAATGCACATAGTCTCCAAAGCACCAATTATATTATTAGATGGTGCCCACAATATAGCTGCAATGCATGGACTTAAGGAATCTGTAAAGAATATGGAATATGATAAACTTATACTGGTTATTGGAATTATGGAGGATAAAGACACAAAAGAGATATTAGATATAATTGTGCCAATGACAGATTTTACTATTTATACACGTCCAAATTACTACAGGGCAATGGATCCTTTTAAATTAAAAGAACAATATAAAAAAGTGCATAAATATGAAATTATAAATAATTTAGAGAGAGCTATAGTAAGGGCAGAGCATATAGCAAATGAAAACGATATGATTCTTATTACTGGTTCCCTCTTTACTGTTGGAGAGGCTTTGAGTATTTTGGATCCTATCAATTATCCTACAGAAGAAGCGTAGATATATGGGTATAGCAAAGGAAACAATCTTTTTTTGGGCGTTGGATTTATTGGTGGCATTTTGTATTAGAGGCTTTAACTAATTATGGATAGAGAAGTACAATTTGAACAATATCTTTTAAATCAGATTGAAGGCTTAAAAAAGAGGAACCAGGAGCTTGAGCTCCTTATAATGGAGTATGAAAGGGCTATTGATGCGAGCTCAAGCTCCAAGACCTTAATGGAGGTTGCTCAAGATTTAATTGAATTAAAAAGGGCCCAGAATGAACTCAAAAAAGAGAGGGATTATTTTAAGAACGTCCTTGATAATTCAGCAGATGCAATAGGTATTGTAGATGCAAAGGGGAGATTTATTAGATGGAATAAAAGGGCAGAGGAGCTATTTGGTTTTAGTTTTGAAGAATTAAAAGGCAAGTCTGCTTTTGACCTCTATGAAGATAAAGAGACTTTAAATAAGATGTTAACAGAGCTTAGAACCAAGGGCTATGTGAGGGATTTTGAGATTGGTGTTAAGACAAAGAGTGGAAAATTTTTACCCATGGGGATGTCCATTAGCGTGCTTAAAGAAAATGGCAAAGTAATAGGTAGCGTGTGTGTTGCAAGGGACCTTACTCAGATAAAACAGGCTCAAAAGGAGCTTGAAAAAAGCAAAGAGGCAGCAGAGGCAGCGAGCAGGGCAAAGTCAGAGTTCTTAGCCAATATTTCCCATGAGATCAGGACCCCAATGAACGCAATATTGGGTTTTGCCGAGACCCTTTTAAGTGAAACAGTTAACGAGAGACATAGGAAGTTTTTAGAAACTATCCTTGCCAGTGGGAGAAATCTTTTAGCATTAATTGATGATATCCTGGATCTATCAAAGATAGAGGCTGGTAAACTCAAATTGCAACCAGAACCCATAGACATAAAAAATGTGGTTTATGAGATGCGCTCTATTTTTTGGGATAAGGCAGAGAAAAAGGGATTGGAATTTAAAGTTGATATTGATCCCAATGTATCAGATATCCTGATTTTAGATGAGGTGCGTATAAGACAGATACTTATGAATTTAATTAGCAATGCCATAAAATTTACAGATTCTGGTTGTGTTGGAATTAGTCTTACTCAGAAATACAAGAGTCCTGGCAAGGCAGATGTTATAATTAAGGTGGAAGATACTGGAATCGGGATACCGAAATCCCAACATGAGGTAATATTTGAAAATTTTAGACAACAAGACAATCAAAAGACAAAGAAATATGGTGGAACTGGTCTTGGGCTTGCCATTACAAAGAAATTAGTGGAACTTATGGGTGGAGAAATTAGTGTTGAGAGTGAAGTGGGAAAAGGGAGTGTGTTTGAGGTCTATTTAAGAGATGTGGAAATTGGCTCTATTTCTCTTGATACAGTTTCTTCAAATATAGACAAAGAAAATCATGATATAAAATTTGTTGGTGGCTCTGTTTTAGTTGTTGATGATGTTTCTTACAATATCGAAGTAATAAAAAATTTTTTAGAAGATACAGGCTTGATAGTTACAGGAAGTACTAACCCAAAGATTGCCTATGATATGCTTCAATATATGGACTTTGACGTTGTGCTAATGGATATCCGAATGCCTGAGTGGGATGGGATTTCTCTGACCAAAAAATTGAGACAGAAAGATAAATTTAAAAATATTCCCATAATAGCAGTAACTGCGATATCTATTAAGGATAGACTCAATGAAATAAATGAACATTTTGATGGATATATTTTAAAACCAATTGAGAGATATAAATTAATAGAGACACTTAAGAAGTTTTTAAAGGTCCAAGATAACGATATTAAAACCGATTTTTTTAAATATATCAATAATATTCCATGCTATTTTATAGACGAGATAAATAAAAGTATAGGACAAAAGATACATAATATAGAAGGAGTGATAGAATTTAATGAAATATATGAACTTGCTATAAAATGGAATGAAATTGCAGATAAATATAAAATTAAAGAAGCAAAAAATATAGGTGAAGCACTTATAACAGGAATAAAGGCATGTGATATAGTGGGAATAAAAGGTATATTAGAGAAGATAAAGAAATTAAT
>JAMOQN010000202.1 GCA_027063985.1 Desulfohalobiaceae bacterium | reverse complement strand
TTCTGCCTCATCTGGTTCAAAGACCTTTTTTAAGATCTTGATTTCCAATCCATCTGGTGTTGGAGGAAATCCTTGAGGCATTGAGTCCAATACCTTTGCCAATTTTTTGTAAACGTCTTCCATGGCTTACCCCTCCTTGTTTTCTAATATTTCTAATAAAAATTTTTTAAATAAAAGTTTTTCCTCCAGAGAAAAATTTACAAGCAACTCATCATTTGCCTGTTTTCTGATTTCAATCAGATCCTTTTGAATAGCCAAACTTTTTTTTGTAGGAAAGAGCCTGATAATTCTTTTATCAGATTTATCTTCTTTTTTTTCGATCCAACCGCCTTTATTTAGTCTATCCACAATCCCTGAGATGGTGGCTTTATCAATGTTGAGTATTCTGGATAATTCCATTGAAGTCAGACCAGGCATTAACCACAATGCCTCTAAAACTAGATGTTGGACATTGGTAAGTCCATAGGACTTTAACTTAGATTGGAGTATTTTATGCGCCCTTTGATATACTTTTGCTATCAAAAAAATATAACAATCAGTTTCCCTTAAAAATTCTTTCAAGTTTAGTTGGTTCATAAAACTAACTTTCTGTTGCGAGAAATGGTTTAAATTTTTAGTGTTAACAATTAATATATGGTCTTTGATAAAGAGTTTAAAAAAGTTTGTATGCTAACTTTTTGGTTTTGTCAATGGGAAAAAGTTTGTTTTTAATAAAATCATCTCGGGCCTTTTCTTTTTGTTGACTCAAATACAAAAATGGGATAATTAAACTCGTCTTTGTGGTGAAAAAAATTTTTAAGGAGAGAAGGAAATGGACGATATCATCAGAAAAATCGAACAGGACCATATGAGATATGATATTCCCGAGTTTAGGGCAGGTGACACAATCAATGTTCACATCAGGTTGATTGAAGGCGAAAAAGAGAGGATACAGGTGTTTAAGGGTACTGTAATAAGGGTTAGAGGGAGTGGAACCAACAGGACCTTTACTGTTCGTAAGATCTCTTCAGGGATTGGTGTTGAACGCACATTTCCCCTTCATTCTCCTTCAATTGAGAGGATTGAAGTAGTTGATCGTGGTAAAGTGCGTCAATCTAGGATCTACTACTTAAGAGATAGAAAAGGTAAAGCTGCAAGGATTAAATCAAGGGATATCTATTAATTTAGTTTGTAAAGTTTAGGGTCTTGTGGTTGTTGTATGTTGTTAATGATTTCAAATGAGTAACCTAAGTAAAAATGACCAAAGCTGAGGTTAAAGAGTTGTAGGTGAATGAAAAGATTCATCAAATAATTGCAGGCATAGACGAGGCCGGCCGTGGATGTTTGGCCGGTCCCGTTGTGGCTGCGTCGGTTATCTTGCCGCCTAATTATTCTCTCCCAGGCCTTCGGGATTCAAAAAAAATATCATCAAAAAAAAGATATGTTTTAGAAACACAAATAAAAGAGGTTGCCATATCATGGGGTATTGGTATGGCAACCCCTAAGGAAATTGATGTCCTGAATATCTTAAGGGCATCTTTGCTCGCCATGGAAAGGTCTTTTTCCAGATTGTCTATTAAACCTGATATTGTATATGTTGATGGAATTTATGCTCCAAATTTAAAGGATGTAGAGGTAGTTTGTGTAAAAAAAGGTGATGATAAAATACCCCAGATTTCAGCTGCATCTATCCTGGCAAAGACCTTTAGGGATCGTTTAATGCACGAGATGGACAAAAAATATCCAGACTATGGCTTTAAAAATCACAAAGGTTATGCTACAAGACTTCATCTAGAGAGATTAAAAATAATGGGTCCGTGTAAGATCCATAGGAAGACCTTTAAAGGGGTAAAGGAATTATTCTGGGATAAGTCGTGTTTAATAGAAAAAGCAGATTAGGCAACATAGGAGAGGATGTTGCAATAAAATTTTTCAGGAAAAAAGGTTATAAAATTTTGGAGAGGAATTTTAGAACCAAAAAGGGAGAGATTGATCTTATTGCTGAGAGAGATGGGCAATTGGTTTTTGTTGAAGTAAAGGCTAGATCAAGTGAGAATTTTGGGGAGCCTGTTCAATTTGTTAATGTGGCTAAGCAAAAGAGGATACTTGCAGCAGCGCTTTTTTATTTAACAAAAAATAAATTATGGCACAAAAAAGTCAGATTTGATATTATAGGGATCACTAAAAAGGGTGATAACATAGATATAAAACATGAAAAAAATGCCTTCACGCTTGAGCACACTCTGGATAGTGGCAACACCTATTGGCAACCTTGGTGATATTTCAAAAAGGGCCATTGAGGTTTTAAATCAGGTGGATGTGGTAGCTTGTGAAGATACAAGGACCACTGGCAATCTTTTAAATCTACTTGGGATTTCTAAGAAAAAACTGGTCAGTTATTATGATAAGGTGGAGAAAGAAAAATTAGATAGTATATTAAAAATACTAGAAGATGGTAAAGATGTGGCTCTGGTGTCAGAAGCAGGTTCACCGGTTATTTCTGATCCAGGTTTTTTGCTTGTTAGGGAGTGCAGAAAAAGGAAAATCAGGGTATCTGCAGTACCTGGTCCAAGTGCCCCTATTGCTGCACTCATGATTAGTGGAATAGAACCTATTCCTTTTACTTTTTTGGGATTTATGCCCAGGAAAAAAGGCGATATAAAGGCCACTTTGACCCCTTTTGCAACAATTAACACCACATTGATATTTTTTGAGAGAAAGTCCAGACTAAAACACACATTACAAGTTGCCTATGAAACATTGAAGGGAGAACGGGAAGTTGCCATTGTTAAAGAGCTCACTAAAATGTATGAAGATGTAATCTTCTTTCCCCTTTCAAAGTATGAGACAATAGGAGAGTTAAAGGGCGAGATCACGGTGATTATATCTCCACCACAAAAAAAAGGGTTAAGGACCAGTGAGCCAGATCTCATTAACATGATAAAGAAAGAGATGGTAAGTAATGTAAAGGGCAAGGATTTGGTGGAAAGGGTGTTGGATGCCAGCACAGGGTGGAGCAAGAAAGAGGTGTACAATCTCTATTTGAGAATAAAAAATGGGTAAAAAGGAATTATATACCCTAATAAAATGCTTTTTTAGAACCTATTTAATAGGCAGTATGTTTAATACTAAGGGGCTGCAGAATTTTGGTCTGCTCTATATTATGGATCCAGGACTGAGATTATTCTATGGTGACAACTTATCGGAATATAAGAAAGCAAGAGAAAGATATCTGTCCCATTACAATTCTCATCCTTATTTTTTGCCATTATTAGTTGGGTATTTCTTATTTATAGAATCCAGGATTTCCCAGAAAATGATATCACCTAAGGCCCTTGAGGCCATAAAGGAGACATCAGCATATACATTAAGTGCTATTGGAGATTCGTTTTTTGGGGGCTCTTTGCTTGTTACCTGGGCATTGGCAGAGGTGTTGTTTGTTTTATATGGCCAAAAGATTTGGGGCCTAATATTTTTTATTTTTTCCTTTTTAATCCTACAATTATTTAGATTTGTAATTTTTTGGAAGGGGTGGAGCAGGGGGCTTGCTTTTTTTCAGCAGATGAAGGAAATAAATTTAATTGGGTGGGCAAATCGATTGAAAATTATTAATGGAGTTTTACTTGTTTTTGTATGGTATAGGATATCGTGTTTGTCAAAATATGATCATCTTCATTTTTTTCTCATAGGTGGAATAGTAATTTCTATTTCATCTTTTCTTGTTTATAAAAATATAATATCAAGGGAGTTATTAGTAGTAATATTGGTTGCTGGTATATTGTTCTTTTTGTAAAACAAAGGGAAAAAATATGAAAGAAGAGTTAGTGTGTTCTGAGGTAATAATAAATAACAGCTTAGGACTTCATGCAAGACCAGCTGCTATTTTAGCCAAAGAAGCCAGTAAATACAAATCTGATATAAAAATAATTATGGATAAAACAGAGGTAGATGCAAAGAGTATATTAGATATTTTAACCTTAGCTGCGCCCAAGGGAAAATCAATAAAACTAATTGCAAAGGGCGAGGATGCAAAAGAGGCGATAAAAAATATAAAATCATTAATAGAAGAGGGATTTGGAGAATTATAACATAAGGGTGATACTATGGCAAAAAAGATCCTTCAGGGTATACCTGTTTCTGTAGGAGTTGCAATAGGACATGCATATATTTTGACCAGAGACCACTTTTGTCTTGCTCCCATACAAAACATATCTGAAGAATTAGTTGAGCAAGAAATAAAACGTCTGGAAGATGCCTTTGAACTTACAATATCAAATTTAAAAGAATTAAAGGCAAAAATTCCAGAAGAACAGACCGAATATTCCTCTATTATTGATACCCAGATAATGATGCTTCAAGACCCTAAACTAAAACATGCGATAACTAAATACATAAAGGATATGAAATTAAATGCAGAATGGGCCGTTGAAAAGGGTATTGGAGATATAGAAAAGACGTTTAATGGGATAGAGGACGAATTTTTTAAAACTAGAATTAGTGAGTTCAAGCTTCTCAGTAGAAAGGTAATTGGAAATTTGATCGGAGCTGGAGAAGAATTAAAGCCCATTAAGTCAAGAGTAATATTAGTGGCACACGAATTAACGCCAGCAGATACAGTTGAATTAGATGTAAGTAAAATTATGGCATTTGTCACAGCCCAGGGGGGAAAGACCTCTCACGTGTCAATTGTTGCAAGGACCCTTGGGATTCCTGCAATAGTGGGGATAGAAGACGTTGAGAATCAAATTTTAGACGATGAATTTATCATTGTTGATGGATTTACAGGTAGGATATTGATAGAACCAGAAGAAGAAGAGATATATGAGTATACTGAGAGGCAGATAAGCTTTGAGCAATACAAAAGGGAGTTGTTTCAACAAAGTGGGCTTCCAGGTAAAACAAAGGACGGATTCCACGTTAAAGTAATGGCCAATATTGAACTCTTTGAGGAAGTCAGTTCAGCCTTAGATTATGCAGCTGAGGGTATTGGTCTGTATAGGACCGAATACTCTTATTTATATAGATCAAGGTTGCCTGGTGAAGATGAATTATACGAAGAATATAGGGACCTTGTATCCATTATGTCTCCAAAGCCAGTGGTTATCAGGACATTAGATGCTGGAGGGGATAAGATAGGAAAGGGATTTGAAAAATTGGAAGAGGCCAATCCTGCCATGGGGCTAAGGGCTATTAGATTTTGTTTAAAGTTTAAAAAGATATTTAAAACCCAATTAAAGGCAATTTTAAGGGCAGCTGAGGCGGGAAATGCATTACTTATGTTTCCAATGATATCAGGTTTAGAAGAACTTAGAGATGCAAAAAGGGTTTTAGAAGAGGCAAAAAATGAACTTGAAAAAGAGGGTAAGTCGTATAAAAGGGATATCCCTGTAGGGATTATGATTGAGCTACCATCTGCAGTGTTGGTGGCAGAGGACCTTGCAAAGGAAGTCGATTTCTTTAGTATTGGCACAAACGATCTTATCCAATATTCCCTTGGCATTGACCGCACCAACAAATACGTGTCCCATCTGTTTCAGCCCTTGCACCCTGCTATAATTAAAAGTATCAAACACACAGTGGATGTTGCAAAAAGAGCTGGAATTTATGTGTCAATGTGCGGAGAAATGGCTGGAGATCCCTTTTGTATACCTTTATTAATTGGCATGGGAGTGGATATCCTTAGCACTACTCCCCATTCCGTCCCTGGCGTTAAACGTGTAATTCGAATGTTGTCTAAAAAAGAGTGCGAAGATTTACTGAATAAGATCTTGCAAAATTCTTCAGTAAAGGAAAACAACAGGATAGTTAAGGAAAAGGTGTTTGATAAGATTCCTGAAGAACTAACATTTTATACCTCTTTTTTTGATAATTAAAGTGAACAGTGTGGGTGATCAGTGTGAGTAAGATACACAGAAGAGAACCTAGAACTTTGAACAGCAACTTCGAATTTTGAACGTAGAACATCGAACCTTGAACATAGAACATTGAACTTTGAACATACAACATGGAACATAGGACAAATGAGTTATGTCGCAAAAGGAAAAAATAAAAGTCATAGCAACCAATAAAAAGGCCTTTCACTTTTATGATATTTTAGAGAAGCGTGAGGCAGGTCTGGTTTTAACGGGCTCAGAAATCAAGTCCATTAGACAAGGGAAGGTGAATTTTAAAGATAGCTATGTAAGATTTCACAAAGGAGAGGCCTATTTAATAGGTCTTCACATCGCACCCTATGAAAAGGCCTCTTATCTTGGCCATGAACCTGAGCGAGATAGAAAACTCTTGCTCCACAAACGGGAGATCTTATCCCTCCAGGGAAAGGTTCAACAAAAAGGGCTTACAGTCATACCCCTGAAAATCTACTTAAAGGGTCCGTGGGCAAAGGTAGAAATTGCCTTATGTAGGGGTAGAAATATTAGGGATAGAAGGGAAGAATTAAAGAGAAAGGCTATAAAGATGGACATTGCAAGGGAAATGTCTAAATATAAGTAGCCATGACATTTAAGCCAAAAAAAGAACATAAAAAATTTTTGTTCTCTCTTTTTGGAGAACAAGATGTATTGTTTGAAAGAGAAAAGATTTTAATATTTGGAACAGATGCAAGCAAAAAATTTGCATGGCCTTCTATAGTTGTTAGACCCTCCTCAGTTAGTCAAGTAAAAGAATTACTTAAATGGGCAAATAAAAATAAAATCCCAATTATACCCAGGGCAAGGGCAACCAATGTTGTTGGCGCTTGTGTCCCTGTTTATGGCGGAATAGTTGTCTCTACTTTGAAGCTCAACAGGATTTTGGATATAGATGATAGGGACTATGTGGCAGAAGTAGAACCTGGGGTAGTTACTGGAGATCTTCAAAGGGTCTTAAAACAAAAATCCTTATTTTATCCTCCAGATCCAGCATCAGCTAAAATTTCCACTATTGGAGGCAATGTATCCCAAAACGCAGGTGGGCTTCGCGCTGTAAAGTATGGGGTCACTAAGGATTATGTATTGGGATTGGATGTGTGTATTCCTGGAGGAGAGATTCTTTCCCTTGGAGGTAGGTCGCATAAAGATGTAGTAGGGTTAGATCTTAAATCTCTTATGATTGGATCAGAGGGGACATTGGGCTTTTTTACAAAGATAATTTTAAGACTTTTGCCCCTGCCAGATAAATCTATATCTATTTTGGTTGGGTTTAATTCCCTGGAACGACTCATAGAGGTCGCAGCAAAGATTCTAAAGACAGGACTAATTCCAGTGGCAATGGAATTTATGGATAAAGACGTCTTAAATTGTATAAGACAACTTGGTAAAGTGGAGATACCCAAAAGTATTGACGCAATGCTTTTATTACAGTTTGACGGCAATGAAAAAGAGGTGGAAGGGGCGATTTATAATTGTGAAAAATTATTTAAAGAGCTGGATATTAAATATTATGAGAGGGGTGGAGATAAAAAAAGAGAAGAAGAATTATGGGAGGTTAGGCGTCTTATAAATCCAGCATCCCATAAGATGGGTGAAAAGAAAATAGCACTGGATATTTGTGTCCCAAGATCTAAAGTACCAATAATCATAAATGAGTCTAAGTCTGTAGGAAAAAAATTTAATATACCTATACTTTGTTTTGGACATCTAGGAGATGGGAATATACATGTAAATATAATGTACAGTGATGATATGGAAAAAACTGCACATAAAGTAAGTTACAAAATATTACAAAAGACCATAGAAATAGGTGGTACTATTTCTGGAGAACATGGTGTTGGGATTTTGAAATTGGATCTAATTGACAAACAGCTTTCAAATACAGAGATAAATCTTATGAGAAAAATAAAGAGTATTTTTGATCCAAATAACATTATGAATCCAGGAAAGGCGTATTAATTTATTATATTTGGAGGTGTAGTATGAATACAAAAGATATGTTAGATAATTTTTTTGAAAAAAAACTAAATTTATTAAAACAAGCTTTAGAAAAAAATAATTTTGAAGTATTTATAGCGCCAAAACTTTCTGACGTAAAACAGCTATTTATAAAGCAGATTTTAAATAAATTAGAAGATATTAAAAAAGTATCATTTGGAGGATCTCTAACTGTAGTAGATTCTGGTATATATTCTTTTTTCAAAGAATCAAAAGATTATGAAGTAATAGATACCTATGACAGGACCATTCCAAAGGATGAATTTATTGAGAGAAGGAGGCAGGCCCTTTTATCTGATCTTTTTATCACTGGTACCAATGCAGTAACTGAAGATGGAGTGTTAGTTAATTTAGATGGATATGGCAATAGGGTAGGGGGTATAGCCTTTGGTCCCAGGTATGTGACCCTTTTAATTGGGAGAAACAAAATAGTCACAGACCTTGAAGAGGCAATAAATAGGATAAAGGGATTTGCAGCTCCAATAAATACACTTAGGCTCAATAGAAAGACACCCTGCGCAAAGACCCTTAAGTGTGAGGATTGCAATAGTCCAGATAGGGTGTGCAATGTATGGGTCATAACTGAAAAATCTTTTCCACCAAAGAGGATAAAGATAATTTTGATAAATGAAGATTGTGGATTTTAATTTATCTTAAGAAAAGGTTCTAATTGGGAGGATTAATGCTAGAGATTAGAAAAGAACTACTTGATTTTTCTCCATATTCTCCTGGGCTATCCATTGAGGAGATAAAGAAGAAATACAATTTGGCCAATGTAATAAAAATGGCAAGCAATGAAAATCCTTTAGGAACGTCTCCACGTGTTGTGGAGGTTATTAAAAAGTTTAGTCCTTATGCATTTAGGTATCCTCAAAGTGGGAATCCAGAGTTAGTTGGGAAACTATCTGATATTTTAAACGTCCCTGATGAGTGTATTGTGGTTACAAATGGTTCAGATGAGATAATTGATCTCATTATAAGGGTGTTGGCTGTTCCTTATAGAGACAATATAGTGGTGTTTGATCCAAGTTTTTCCATATATAGGATGCAGGCAAAATTCCATGGGATCTCTGTTAAGTATGTTCCTTTAAATAAGGATTTTTCCTTTAATTTTAAAGGGATGTTAGATGCGATAGATGAGAATACCAAAATTATATTTATCACAAATCCAGACAATCCATCTGGATATTGTGTGTCCTCAGAAGATATAATTGAATTTTTATGCAAAATTCCTGAAAATATCTTAGTAGTGGTTGATGAGGCGTATGTTGAATTTTGCGATGATCCAGAAAATTGTTCATGTATAAACCATGTATTAGATAATAAAAATTTGGTGGTGATCAGGACATTTTCTAAATTATATGGGCTGGCGGGATTGAGGATAGGATATGGAATTTTACCTTTTAAACTATCAGATTACATAAAAAGGGTAAAACTTCCCTTTAGCGTAAACTTGATGGCAGAAAAGGCTGCAATAGAAGTGCTAGATGATTTTACCTTTATAGAACACACAAGAAATACAGTAATTAAAGGTAGAAAATATCTAAAAGAAGAGATGGAAAAACTTGACTGCACACTATATCCATCCCAGGCCAATTTTTTGATGTTTAAACCACCTATTGATGCTAATGTTGTTTTTGAGGAGTTATTAAAAAAGGGTATTATTATAAGACCACTTAAATCTTATGGCTTAGATGATTATCTCAGGGTATCGGTTGGAAGAGAAGATGAAAACAAGTTATTTATCCATTATCTAAAACAAATTTTACAGGGTGGTTAAATGGAAAAATCCAAAAGAATTATAATTACCATAGATGGGCCTGCAGGGTCTGGAAAGACTACTGTTGCAAAGATTTTGGCTAAAAAATTAAATATTGCCTATTTAGATACTGGTGCAATGTATCGAGGTGTGGCCCTAATCTTAGGTAATTTGCCTAAAGATTTTGATAAATTAGAAGAGATTTTATCTTCCTTGAAGTTTGATCTTGTGTATAACGGAGAAGATTTTTCTTTGGCCATGAATAATAAAATTTTGGGGGATGAGATACGGAGTGAGGAAATAGGCTTTGTTGCATCAAAGGTGGCCAAAGAGCCCTTTGTGAGAAAATATTTGACCGCTCAGCAGAGAGAAATAGCCAAAAAGCACTCACTGGTAGCCGAAGGTAGGGATATGGGGACAGTTGTGTTTAAGGATGCAGACTTTAAGTTTTTTTTAACAGCATCGGCAAAGATAAGGGCAAAAAGGAGGTTTGAGCAATTAAGAGAAATGGGGTTTGATGCGGATTATGAAAAGATTTTAAAGGATATAGAAAAAAGGGATAAACAAGATTCATCCAGAGAAATCGCTCCCCTAAAACCTGCTGAGGATGCTTTGATAATTGATACGTCTAATTTAAATATATCAGAAGTAGTAGATATGTTGCTTAAAAGTATTAAAGGATAACTGTTAAAATGGGGAGGCTAAAGGGGTTTTATTGGGTTTGTTGGGTTTAACCCTCTAAGTAAGAAGGTTCTAAGTTTTATGTTCTAAGTTCTAGGTTCTAGGTTCCTTAAACATTGAACATCGAACGTTGAACGTTGAACAATTTAACCCGCAACCCTAAACCCAATAAACCCCCTAACCCATAAATTTTTATGCTATTCCAAGTTTGAATTTCAAAGAACGGAGTGTATTTTTCATAAGCATTGTAATTGTCATTGGTCCTACGCCACCTGGAACAGGTGTGATCCAACCAGCTACCTCTTTTGCTGCTTCAAAATCAACATCTCCCCTTAAGATTGGAACCATTTTATTTGGATCTTTTTTGCTTGGTTTTTCTCCAACCCTGTTGACTCCAACGTCTATTACGCATGCACCTGGTTTGATCCATTCAGGTTTAACAAGGCCAGGAACACCTGCGGCAACGATCAAGATATCTGCCCTTTTACAATGGGAAGCCAAATCCTTTGTTGCTGTATGAACCACAGTAACAGTTGCATTTGCGCCTCTACCTTTTTGCATCATCATAACTGCAATTGGTTTTCCAACAATATTGGACCTACCAACAACCACCACTTCTGCACCTTTTGTCTCAACTCCAGAGCGGACAATGAGTTCCTGAATACCAGCTGGTGTACATGGTGGAAATTTGACTTCATCGCCTCCAATCATCAGCCTTCCAACGTTTACAGGATGGAAACCATCAACATCCTTGTCTGGGTCAATGGCATTTAATACCTTTTTTTCATTAATGTGTTTTGGAAGGGGAAGTTGTACTAATATTCCGTGGATACTGTCGTCTTTGTTGTATTTATCAATTAAATCAAGTAGTTCTTTTTCTGAGATGTCTGCTGGTCTTGTGTCTTGAACTTCATGAAATCCAAGGCGTTTTGCAGTTTTGATTTTAAGGGTTACATAAGAGACTGATGCTGGGTTGTCTCCAACCAAGATAGTTACAAGTCCAGGTACTACTCCATGTTTTTCTTTGATTTCTTTTACCTCTTGTTCAATTTCTGCAAGGATCTCTTCTCTAATTTCTGTTCCTTTAATTAATTTGGCTGTCATAAAAATACTCCTTTTTATGTTTGTTAATATCAAATTTTTATAGCAACCCAAAACTCCGTTTTTCACTACCTGTTAAACCTTAAAATTTTTTCTTGTCAAGGAGTAAACTGGATTTAATTTTATATAGATAAAATTTGGGCTTTTTAGATGGGAAATTTAGAGTCCAAGGTATCCATGCTTGATTGTATGGTCTTTATGCTATATCATCCAAAAACTTCTTTGAATTGGTGACTGGTTATTCGTGATTCGTGATTAGTGATTGGTGATTGGTGAGTGGTGATTTGTGAATTGTGATTAGTGATTTGAGAAAGAAATATGGAAAAGTTTTATCAAGATTATTGTCTTCTTTGTGGAAAGTGTCTTGAGGTTTGTCCAGTTTTTAATGTAACTCAATTTGAGGAATATTCTCCCAGGGCAAAGGCATTTGTCTATTCTCAGATACAAAAAAAGGGTCTTGATATAAAAAATGTTGATAGAATTTTAGGAAATTGTGTTGGCTGTTTAAGGTGTTACGAGGTATGTACCCAGGGGATCGATATCCCAGATAAGGTCGCTAATATAAGGTCTTTATCTCCTAATTTTAGAAGATGGCTGTATTTGAAAATAGTAAAACATTTACCTGAGTTATCTCCATTGATCAAAAATGGATTCAAAATAAAAGACATAATTCCCCATTTAAAAAAAATAAAACAGCTTGGGAATTTTTTTGAAAATAGAGATAAGAAAGGTCTTTTTAAAATAAAGGTCTTTAAAAATAAAAAACAAAAACAACGGGCGGTTATTTTTGGAGGTTGTGTAGGAACTTACTTAAAAAAGAATTGGCTTGAGGCTGCATCTAATATCGCAGGATTATTTTATAATGTAGAAGGTATACTTAAATGGGAGTGTTGTGGATATCCCATGTTTTTTGCTGGTGATATAAAAGGTGCTAGAGAAGTTTTTAATTCTAATGTAAAACTCTGGCAACAACTTGGAAATCCCAAAATACTCGTGTTTTGTGCTACATGCTGGTCATATTTAAGAAAAAATGCATCACTTATTGAAGATGAAACCCTAAGAGATGATTGGCTAAGCTCTCTTACATATATGACAGAACTTATTGCAAATATTGAAAGTATAGAGATTACTGAAAATTCGCATAAATTTCTTTTTCATAAGCCATGTCATTTAGACGATAAATTACACAAAAGTTTTTTGGAATTTTTGGATAATTTTAAAATTAAATATAGATCACTTAGTGATTGTTGTGGTTTTGGGGGGTGTACGAGATTGGAAAATCCCAGATTGTGTGATATATTGGGTGAAAGATTTTGGGAAAATGTAGCAAAGGACGAAATAATTGTATCTGGGTGTTCTGGATGTATTATGCAATTTTGTCTAACTGGCGATTTTAAGCGAGTGTATCATTGGTTAGAATTATTTGAATTTTAGTCTCAAGTCATTATGTGTAAATAAATTTTTTTGAGGAGACAGGTATGTTTTTTTTAGATTTTTTGGCAAAAAAGATCTTTGGAACAAAGAATGAGAGATATTTAAAATCTATTCGTCCTCTTGTGGACAGGGTAAATAGCTTTGAACAGGAGATGGTCAAATTAAAGGATCATGAATTTCCTGCAAAAATAAATAAATACAGAGAAGAAGTTGAAAAAGGAAGGAGTCTAGATGACCTTTTGCCTGAAGTTTATGCCCTTGTTAGGGAGGCGGCAAAAAGGACACTGGGCATGAGACATTTTGATGTGCAGGTAATGGGGGCAATTGCCCTTCATCAGGGAAAGATTGCAGAAATGAAGACTGGTGAGGGAAAGACGTTAGTTGCCACTATGCCCCTTGTTTTAAATAGCCTTGAAGGCAAGGGCTGCCACCTGGTTACTGTAAATGATTACCTGGCAAAAAGAGATGCTGAATGGATGGGGGAGATATATAAATTTTTAGGACTCACTGTTGGGGTTATTTTATCTAATATGGAAGATGAAGAGAGAAAAGAGGCATATAATTGTGATATTACATATGGTACAAACAATGAATTTGGTTTTGATTATTTAAGGGATCACATGAAATTTTATCCAGAACAGCTTGTTCAAAGGGACCTTCACTATGCCATTGTTGACGAGGTAGATTCAGTTTTAATTGACGAAGCCAGGACTCCGCTGATCATTTCAGGTCCTGCTGAGGAATCCACTTCACTTTATAAAAAGATCAATGCAATTATTCCAAAACTAAAAAAAGATAGGGATTTTACAGTAGATGAAAAGTACAAGACTGTTTTGTTGACAGAAGAAGGTGTGATGAGATGTGAGGAGATATTGGGTCTTGATAATTTATTTGATCCAAAGAACATAACCTATCAGCACCATATTTTGCAGGCATTAAAGGCCCATTATTTGTTTCAAAGGGATGTGGATTATATTGTAAGAGATGGAGAAGTCTTAATTGTTGATGAGTTTACAGGCAGGGTCTTGCCTGGCAGAAGATATAGTGATGGCCTTCACCAGGCCTTAGAGGCAAAGGAAAGGGTCAAAATTCAGCAAGAAAATCAGACCTTGGCCACCATTACCTTTCAGAATTTTTTTAGGATGTATAAAAAATTAGCTGGTATGACTGGTACTGCTGATACAGAGGCAGTGGAATTTAAAGAGATTTATAACCTGGATGTTGTTGTTATCCCAACTAACAAGCCAATGATAAGGATTGATTATCCAGATGTTATATATAAGACCCAGAAGGAGAAATTTAATGCTATTGTAAAGGAGATAGTTGATCTGCATAAGCAGGGCAGGCCAGTTTTGGTGGGAACAACTTCAATAGAAAAGTCTGAACTTATTTCAAAGAGGCTAAAAAAACTAAAGATTCCCCATGAAGTGTTAAATGCAAAACACCACGAGAGGGAAGCAGAGATTGTGGCCAAGGCAGGTGAAAAAGGAAGGGTCACAATTGCCACAAATATGGCAGGTAGAGGAACTGATATAAAACTGGGTGAAGGGGTAAGAGAGCTAGGCGGACTCCATATTCTGGGAACAGAGAGGCACGAATCCAGGAGAATAGATAATCAGCTAAGGGGAAGGGCAGGAAGACAGGGAGATCCTGGTAGCTCAAGGTTTTATCTGTCTTTGGAAGACGACCTTTTGAGGCTCTTTGGATCAGATAAAATCTCTTCATTTATGGATAAACTTGGGGTGGATGAAGGACAGCCTATTGAAAATAAATTAATTTCAAAGGCAATAGAAAATGCCCAGAGGAGGGTGGAAGAGCAAAACTTTGAGATAAGAAAACAACTCTTAGAATATGACGATGTGTTAAATCAGCAAAGGCTGGTGATATACAGAAAGAGAAAAGAATGGATGGTAGCTGAGGACTTAGAACCAACTGTTTTTGAATTTATAGATGACCTTATAGATGATATCTATTTTGACATAGAGCAAAAAAAGAATAAGTCAAAGGAAGAGGATATTGAGTTTATAAATAAAAAGCTCATAGAAGTCTTTGGATTAGATAGATACATTGAACTTAAGAAAGATTCTTTTCCATCTAAAGAAGAAGTAAAAAAACAGGTGGAAAAGATCATTGAAGAACTAAAAATAAAGGCAGGGGAACATTATCAAGATATACTCAGGTTCTTTTTGCTTGAAAATTTAGACAGGTTCTGGAAAGAACATCTTCTAAATATGGATTATCTGCGGGAAGGAATAGGCCTTAGGGGTTATGGTCAAAAGGATCCAAAACAAGAATACAAAAAAGAAGGATTTGAGCTATTTCAAGAGATGTTATATCTTTTAAAGGAAAACACAATTAAGGCCCTAACCCATATTAAGTTTCAGGAAGTATCAGAAGAAGACCTAAAACATGAGGACCAGACAAAGGATCTAAGGTATTCTGATAATACAGAAGAGGCGCCAAAAAGAACACCTTATAGGAGAAAGGGAAAAAAGATTGGAAGAAATGATCCCTGCCCTTGTGGCAGTGGTTTAAAATATAAAAAGTGTTGTGGAAGATAATGAAATATGGAGTATTAGCTATGCAAAAAGGAGTGGAAAAAGACTTTCTTTTAAAAAGAATTGCAGATTTTTTATTTGAAGTGGGTATGTTAAAAAAGACCCCAAGGACTGGATATCAGTTTTTGGGATCTGGTTCAGAAAATGTTGCAGAACATTCCTATAGGACCGCAATTATAGGTCTTATTCTTGGTATAAAGGAGAATTTAGACTGGAAAAAAATAGTGCTTATGTGTCTGTTTCATGATTTACATGAGGCAAGGACTGGTGATTTTAATTATGTGTATAGGAGATACAACAGGGCAAAAGAAAACAAGGCAATATCTGATGCCCTAAAAAATACCCCTTTGGAAGATTTGGTACTACCTTTGCTTACAGAACTTGAAGAGGTGGAATCAAAGGAAGCTGAAATTGCACAAGATGCAGATCAATTAGATCTTATATTGAATTTAAAAGAACAGATGGACCTTGGAAATCCCTATGCTGAGACATGGATAAAATATGCACTTGAAAGGCTCAGGACTGATGCAGGACGCGAGTTAGCTGAAAAAATACTGGAAACTGACCACACAGATTGGTGGTTTCAAGGAGTAGATAAAGATTGGTGGGCAACAAAAAACGGCAAAAAATAAAATGGCTATGTAGTGCATTTTTGTTGTCCCTGTTACTCCACCTAAGTTTTTTTGTGATAAGTTCTATTAAATTATCAAAAGAAGATTTAATATTGACTTTATACAATGTATCCAAAAAAAATAACAGTGCAAATAGGGCAAATATAAAGAAAAATAGAGTTAAAAATTTTTCAATTTCAACCTATCCATATGAACAGAGAAGTATTAAAGGCAGACTTTTAAAAAATCCAGTAAAGGATGAGAATCTGGCTCTTGCATTAGAGAATTTAAAAAAAAAATTGATTTGCTTTGGAAAAATAGTGTAATTGACACCACTGGTTCAGTTTTGGTCACTGTTAAAATTAATCCAGATGGTAGGGTGCAGGATATTGTTTTAAACTCTATTTTGGGAGATGGAAAATTGTCAAATATAGTTATTTCATTGATAAAACAGGGTGAACCATATGTAGATGTAATGAGATCCTTTAACTTACCCCTAAAGTTTCAGCTATATTTTGAGGTAGCTGAGTCTGATGAGCGTGAATAAAATTTTTGTTGATTGGAGGAAAAATGAAAATTGCAGTAATTTCAGATACCCATATGTCAGTGCCAAATAACATCCTTATTAAAGAGTTTGAATCCACATTATATGATATGGATGCCATATTTCATCTTGGTGATTATACCAATGAAGATGTGTATTTGTATTTAAATTCTCATCCCAGATTTTTTGGGGTGTGCGGCAATATGGACTTTGGAGCATGGACCCAAAATATACCTTCACAGCAAGAAATAAAATTAAATAATATAAAATTTGGTTTTTTGCATGGATATGATCTTGACTTTTCCAACATTGACAGAGATATTACAAAGCGGTTCTCTGATGATGTAAATTTTTTGTTCTTTGGACATACACACATGCGTTTTTTTAAGGAGGTTTCAAAGACAAAGTATATTTTAAATCCAGGTAGTTTTACATATGCTAAAGGGAATCCAAAAGGGTATGCAATTCTGCAATTTAATGATATTAAACATATAAAACTTGAATGGAAAAACTTATAAAAAGGAGGACAGATTATGGCAAAAGAAGAAAGCATTGAAGTAACTGGAATTGTAAAAGAGGCCTTACCCAATGCAATGTTTAAGGTGGAGTTAGAAAATGGCCACGAAGTATTAGGTCATATTTCTGGCAAGATGAGAAAATATTATATTAGAATCTTGCCAGGTGATAAGGTGAAGGTAGAACTCTCACCTTATGATTTAACAAGGGGAAGGATTGTATATAGGTACAAGTAAGATTTATTCAATGGCCTTTTCAATGGCAAAAAATACCTTGGGCTGATTTTTTAAACTTCCAATTATTTTTAGACGATATCCAAAGGTAATGTATAAAGGACCAGGTGCCCCAAAATCTTTGGGCTCTAGTTTAAATTCAAAGAAAAGTCCTTTATTGTTTATTTTTTGAGGTGAATACACGTTTATGTCCTGGGCCAATACCTTTCCATACTTATCACAGAGGTATATCCCCAACCACAATTCATCTAGGGTGTCTCCCCAAGGGGGCAATTTTTCTCTCCTTGGATATGCAAATCCTTTTACATAAAAATTACTTCCCTTTTGATAGCATGTGTAGTGAAATTCAATGTATTTCATGGTTAAAATTTGGGATTGATTTGTGAGTAACCTATTCTTTTTTAGATGTAATACCATTGGCGTTGAACATGAATTAAGTATGATAATTAAAAATAAGATTAATTTATTTTTTTTCATCTTGGTTCTCCTAATACAATCATCTCTGCAAGGGTATGATCTACTTTTTTTAGGGGTTTTTCTAAAAGTCTTTTAAACTTTCTTTCTAATTCTGCTAACTTAATGTAAAATGGAGTCCTATCCATTATAGGGAAATATGGCTTGTCTTTAGTTATTTGTACACATCTGTAGCATCCAGAAAATTTTTTCATAACACCATTTGGCATTTTCACAACATTTGGAATGCCATGCAATCTGCATATCATGAGCCTGTATTTGTAGAGAATACATTTTCCCTTTTCATTTAAAGGGCACATTATTTTGATTGGTTCATTTTTTAATAATTTTTTTTCTGATAGTTTAACATATTCTTTTGCTCTCATAAAGATTTCTTCTTGTTTAGTATCTGATAAAGATTTTAACCCCTTGTATAAATATGCCCATTCAATGTGTGTATGGTGCTGGAAATAGCTTGTACAACAGTTATTTTCACAGCTATCACACGTAAGTCCAATCTTATTTGCAATATCATTATATGTTGATTCCATGTGATTATACAACTCTTTTAACTGAAGAAATAGATTTTGCTTTTGTTTTGAAATGAGAGTTTTATTTTTTATTTTGTTTTTTTTCATGTTGTATCCAGTTTACAATTTTTTCAATGCATTGATTTACACTTAATTTGTCAGTATCTACTACAAAATCGCAATAACTTTGGTATAAGGGTGTCCTTTCTCTGTATAAGTCCGATAAATCCTGACCTTTTTCTATTACAAGTCCACGTTCTGGATTTTTTGATACACGGTGTTTAATTTCCTCTAAGCTGCATCTTAAATAAATTACTGGTCCTAACCTTTTTAAGTATTTCATTGCATGTTTACTATAAACAACGCTTCCACCTGTTGCAATTACGCACTTGTTGACATATAAATTTAAAACAATAAATTCTTCGGCTTTTAAAAAATTTTTATTTCCCAGCCTATCTCTTATCTCCTGTAGAGATGTGCCAAACCAGGATTCAATTAATAAGTCAGTGTCGATCCAGGTAAAGTTCAGTGCCCTGGCAAGTTTTTTGACAATTGTTGACTTCCCAGAACCAGGCATGCCTATTAGAGAGATATTTGAAACACTCATGTTTAAATAAAAAAATTTCCAATTATAGAATTACTCACTAAAAAACCATTTTTAGTTAGACTTAAATATCCCTTTCTTATTTTTACCAGATTGTTTCTATGAAGTAAATTGATCATTTTATGGTGTTTTTTCCAGAAATTTTCGCCAGTTTTTTTGGCATATTCTTTAAGATTTAGTCCTCGTGTTGTCCTTAAGCTAAGCATTATAAATTCATTTATATGGTCTTTTTTATCTAATTTTATTTCTTTGCGCCTGCAAGGGTTTTGAGAATATTCCACAATATTTTTAGAATTTTCCCATCTTTTGTTCCCTATGGTTGAGACCGCTGATGGACCAAGTCCAAGATAGTCCATTTGTTCCCAATAGCCCATATTGTGCATACAGACATACCCCAGTTTAGAAAAATTAGATATTTCATATTGAATAAATCCTCTAGATTCTAAAAAATCAGCACCACCTATGTATAATGAAGCAAGTCTATTTTCATTAGGTAATTTCACCATGTTTTTTTTCACCATGGTGTGCAATTTTGTGTCTTTTTCAACTGTTAGACCATAGCAGGATATGTGCTGGATATCTAATTTGCATATTTGTCTTAAGTCGTGCAACCATGAGGCCACTGTTTGTTCTGGAAGACCCCATATGAGATCTATGTTTATATTCTCAAATTTTGCCAGATTGCAAAGTTTCACTGAAAATATTCCGTCCTTTGCACTATGTGTCCTTCCAAGGAACTTGAGATAATTATCTCTTATACTTTGAATGCCAATACTAATTCTATTGACACCAAAACCTTTTAATTCCTTTAGATAAACTAAATCCTTAAGGGAATCTGGATTGCCTTCAAAGCTAAACTCTATGTAGTTTTCAAATTTAAAATTCTTAAATAATGCATTAATTATCTGGTCTAAATATTCTAATTTCAAGATACTGGGCGTACCACCACCAATGTATATTGACTTAAATTTAACATCAGGTAATTTGTCTTTCCAATATTTAATTTCCTCAAACAATCCATTTAAATATAACTTTACTAATTCATCATTGATTTTTACAGAATAAAAACTACAATAAATACACTTGGACTTGCAAAAGGGAAAGTGTATATATAACAACATAATTTTTATGTTTTTAATTCATTTTTGTATCTTTCAAATTCACTAAAGATACAACCACAATATTGTTGCCTATATATACCTAAATTTTTGCTTTCTTCGATTCCAATTTTCCATCCTTCTCTAAAGTCGTGATAATAAAATTTTACACCCTTATTTCTTGATAGGTCTTTACATAAAGTGCTTATTGTATCGTGCTTTTGAAATTTACTATATAAAAGTGTAGTTGTAAAATAGTCGAATTTTCCCCTTCTGGCTATAGATATAGTCTTTTCAATTCTCATGTGATAACAATAAAAACATCTATTGTTTTCTCTATAAATAACTTCTCTAAAATAATTAATGGGATTATATTCATCGTCTTTATAAATTACTTTTATGTTGTATTCTTTTGAAACAGTTTGAAGCGCTTGTTTTCTTTTTAAATACTCTTTTAATGGGTGGATGTTTGGATTATAGTAAAGACCTAAAATTTCAAATCCTTCTTGTTTTAATATTTGTATAGGGTAAATTGCGCATGGCCCACAACATATGTGGAGTAAAATTCTCTTTTTTTTCATGGCTTATATCTCTTCTATTAAAATTTTTTTATGGTATTTTTTTTCCATATCAATTAAGGTTTGTTTTTTATTGTTCAAAAGATAAAGACACAGTTCCTTTTCAAGGATATATTCTAAGGGATTAGGTGAATCTTGTTTTGAAATCTGTTTGTGGATGTTTTTTAGTACCTGGGCAGCTCTCCACTCTATACTCACCACATGTCCCATTCCCTTACATTTTGGACACTCTTTATATATACTGGAGATTGCTGATGAGCCCATTTTTTGCCTTACAATTTCCAAAAGCCCAAATTTAGATATTTTACCTACAGAGGTTCTGGCCTTGTCATTTTTAAGGTATGTTTTAAGTTGTTTTTCAACCTCCCTGGCATATTTTTTATCTTTCATCTCTATAAAATCTATTACAATTTGTCCACCTATGTCCCGCAATCTCAGTTGATTGGCGATCTCTTTTGTGGCCTCTAAGTTTGTCTTGTATGCCATGTCCTTAAAAGAAGATTCACCAGAAACCTTTGCTGAGTTTATGTCAATGGCAGTTAGGGCCTCTGTTTGGTCTATTACTATTTCTCCTCCTGAAGGTAATTTTACCCGTCTATCAAAGATTTTTTTTATTTGATCTTTTATATGGAATTTGTCAAATAGGTCAATCTCATCACATAGATAACACTTCACCATGTTTTTTCGTCTTGGAAATACAAGATTCACATATTCTTCTAATTTGCGCGCCACATCTTTATTGTCTACCCATATATGTTTGACATCAGAGGTTAGATAATCTCTAATTGCCCTAAATGCCAGATCTTTTTCTTCATAAATAAGGCAAGGGGCAGATTCTTCCATGGCCTTTTTTTTGATGTCCTTCCAGAGTCTTGTTAGAAATTGGAGATCCCGAAATAGGTTTGTTTTGTTTTGACCTTCACTCACAGTCCTCACTATTACTCCCAATCCTGGTTCCAGCTTGAACTCATTGATTACCATTTTAAGTCGTTGTCTCTCTTCATCATCTTCAATCTTCCTTGAAATAGCCACCTGTTCTTTCCCTGGAGTTAAGACAAGATATCTGCCAGGAAGGGTGAGATAAGTAGTTAAAAATGCACCTTTATTTTCAGTGGGTTCTTTTACTATCTGGACCAATATCTCCTGACCAGGCTTTAATACCCTTTGAATTGGCGGGAATTTCTGTCCCTTTTGTGGCCTTAAGTCTGATGTATAGTAATCTGGGTGTATCTCGTCTATTTGTAGGAACCCATTTTTCTTGTCCCCATAATTTACAAATGCCGCCTGAAGGGATGTGTCTATATTGTGGATCACCCCTTTATATATATTTCTCTTTATTTTATGGGTACTTAGCATCTCAACATAGTATTCATCAAGTGTGTGGTCTTTAATTAATGCCACTTCAATTAGTTCCCCTGGTAATATTGAAATTAACATCTGTCTTCTTTTTATGGCCATTCTTACAACTCTCTCCTATTTGTCATTTTTTTAATATAAACAAAAAAATATGCAGTTACGTGTAAAAGTTGACCTAAGGGGATTATGGATATATGAATTTGATTTATGAGCATAATTTTACCAAATTAGTAGGAGATGTATAAATGATATCCCCTGGAGAATTAATACAACTGGTTAGCCCCCAAGGCAAGAAATATCTTATGACAGTTGAGGCAGGAAAGGAGCTCCACACCCACCATGGAAAGATCGATATCTCAGAGGTCTTGGAAAAGGATTTTGGTGATGAAATTAAGACTCATCTAGGTAAAGTTTACCATATTTTAAAACCAACACTCTATGATTTGATAAAAAATATAGAGAGAAAGACTCAAATTATTTATCCCAAGGACATTGGCTATATTCTAGTTCGTCTTGGAGTTGGACCAGGGAGTAAGGTGGTTGAGGCTGGATGTGGTTCTGGTTCCCTTACCATGTCTTTTGCCTATATGGTTGGTGAGACTGGAAAGGTTTATAGTTTTGATAGAAGGGAGGAATTTGTATCATTGTGTAAAAAAAATTTAACCAAGGCTGGTCTTGAATCCAGGGTGGTGTTAGAGGTGAGAGATATAAGTGAAGGTTTTGGATTTAAAAGTATGGATTGTGGCTTTTTAGATGTAAGGGAGCCCTGGTTATATGTAGAGCAGCTTGCTGAAGTAGTAAAAAATGGAAGTGTAGTTGGATTTTTGCTCCCCACAACTAATCAAGTTACTAAGTTGCTAGAGGCTTTAGAAAAAGGACCTTTTATTGATATAGACGTGGTTGAGATAATGCTTAGAAGATATAAACCAATTTATGAAAGGTTTAGGCCTGATGATAGGATGGTTGCGCATACTGGATTTTTGATATTTGCCAGGATCAAAAATAAATAAGAGGTTAGATACATGGACAGATTTATTAAAAGGAGAGAAAAGGTTAAAAAGAAAATAAAAGAGTTAAATCTTGATGCATACTTAGTGTTGCATCCTGCAAATAGATTTTATTTAAGTGGATTTGAATTACACGATCCCCAATGTAATGAAAGTGCTGGTTGTATATTGATTTTACCCAATAATGAAGATTATCTTTTAACAGATCCAAGATATTTTGAAACTGCTCAAAAATTATGGGATAAAGATTATTTATTTATTTATACAAGCAATAAGGAAGAAGAAATTAAGAAATTCTTAATAAAAAATAAGTTAAAAGATATTGGTTTTGAGCCAAATATAATGACATATGAGTTTTATAAATCCCTTTCAGAATCTGTAAATTTACATCCATATAAGGGAATAGTCGAATCTTTAAGGGAAATAAAAGATGAGGACGAAATAAATTTTATTAAAGAATCAGTAAAAATAAACCACAATGTATTTGATAAACTAAACTCAATGGAGCTTATTGGAGTTACAGAAGAGGAACTGGCATGGGAAATAGAAAAAATCTTCAGGGATTTTGGGGCTACAGAAATGGCCTTTAATCCCATTGTTGCATATGGGAAAAATGCAGCACAGCCCCATTATATTCCTGGTAAAATTAAAGTGCAGAAAAATGGATGTTTGCTTATAGATATTGGGGGAAGATATAAAGATTATTGCTCTGACCAAACAAGGACCTTTTGGGTTGGAGATAAAGTGCCCGATTATTTTTCCAGGGTGCTGGATTTGGTTATAAGTGCGCAGAGGCTGGCAATAGAGAATTTAAAAGTTGGGATGATGATTAAGGATTTATTTTTTTTAGTAAAAGATTTTTTCAATGAAAATGGTGTAGGTGATAATTTTACCCATGCCCTTGGCCATGGCATTGGTTTAGATACCCACGAAGCTCCAGCTCTTGGTCCTAGAAACAATAAAATATTTAAACCAGGTATGGTTGTAACCATAGAACCAGGGCTTTACTTCCCAGACTGGGGCGGTGTGAGATGGGAACATATGGTGGTTGTCACAGAAGAAGGTGCAAAACTCCTATGATCTATTCAAAACGGGTGTATGTAAAGATCCCAAGGGACCAAATTGGATATTTTAAGTTTATTTTGGAAAGCTATGAAAACCTATGCTACATGAGTGTAATTGATAGATTTGAGGCAATTATAAAGATTTCTTACCTAGAAGACCAAAAAGAGGAGTTGGAACACTTTCTTACTGGATTAAAAAAAGAGATTGGACTTGAGGTGATCTATCCACAAGAATGAGAGAAAAAATAGTAATTTTAAAAAAATCAAGGGAAATCCCAGTTAAAAGAAGACATCCCTGGGTATTTTCTGGGGCTATCTCAAAGGTTGTTGGTGATCCAGGATATGGTGATGTGGTATTGGTTTTGTCTTATAAAAAGGAAGAATTGGGATATGGTTGGTATTCCCCTAGATCCCAGATACGTGTTAGGATGTTATCCTTTGGAATGATTGATAAAAAAATTGATGAGGAGTTCTTTTTTAAGAGATTACATAGGGCGTATTCTTATAGAAAAGATATGGATCCATTAATTAATTCCAATGCATACAGGATTGTTAATTCTGAAGGCGATTTTCTTCCTGGGCTTATAATAGACTATTACAATGGATATATTGTTTGCCAATTCTTAAGTTGTGGAGCGGAAAAAATAAAGGATATAGTTTTATCCTATTTAATAAAAGAAATAAATCCATATGGTATATATGAAAGATCTGATGTGGATGTCAGGTTAAAAGAAGGTCTAAATCCAGTAAGCAGGACATTATCTGGGGAAATTCCAGATAAAATAGAAATCCAAGAAAAGGATGTTAAATTTTATGTTGATATAAAAAAAGGACATAAAACAGGATTTTATCTAGATCAAAGGGAGAATAGATATTTTTTAGGTAAAATTTCCTATAATAAAAATATTCTCAACTGCTTTTGTTATACTGGCGGATTTGGTTTACATGCATTAAAAAACAGATCTAAAAAAGTAATAAATATCGATACATCTATAGATTCATTGAAAATACTAAGAGAAAATATGTTACTAAACAATATAGAAAAAAGCAGATATGAAATAAAAAGACAAAATGTCTTTGCATCACTTAAAGAATATATTGAAGCAAAAGAATCATTTGATGTTGTCATATTAGACCCACCTAAATTTGTAAAGCAGACATCTGATTTAAAAGACGGGATACTTGGTTATAAAAAATTAAATAAAAGGGCATTAAAAATTCTAAAGTCAGGTGGTTATTTAATCACTTTTTCCTGTTCAGGACTAGTAGACCTTCTGCAATTTAAAAAAATCATCATGGAATGTGCGCTTGACTGTGGAAGAGATATTTCAATATTAAAAGAGATGTGCGCTGGAGTGGATCACCCATATCCTCCAGCCCTAAAATATGGCAAGTATTTAAAAGGACTTGCTATTAAAGTGGAATAATGAACTATTATCCAGTTTTTTTAGATCTAAAAGACAAAGAATGTCTGGTTGTGGGGGCTGGATCTGTAGGAAAAAGAAAGATACAGATCTTATGTAAAGCAACTCCAAAAAAAATATTGGTTGTGGATCCATATGTATCAAATGATTTTCAAAAATCTTTGCCCAAGTTTGTGGAGGTTAAAAACAGGGAGTTTCAAGAAAAAGACCTTGACAATAAGTTTCTTGTCATAGTTGCCACCAGTAATTTAGATCTAAACAAAAGGATATCTAAGCTGTGTCATGACAGGAATATCTTATGTAATGTAGTAGATAGACCAAATTTATGTTCTTTTATAGTCCCATCAATTGTAGATAAAGATATAATAAAAATTGCAATTTCCACTGGTGGCAAAAGTCCTGCAATGTCCAGATATTTAAAAAAAATAATAGCCAATGCAATAGGTGATGAATTGGTTGTTTTGACCAGGATACTTGGAAGGCTCAGACCTGTTATCATTTCTCAAGATAAAACAAGTGATGAGAACAAAAAGATTTTTAATAGTTTTATAGAAGATAGATTTATTTTAGCAATAAAAAATAGAGATTTAGATTACATAAAAAAGAGGATAAAGAGTGTTTTAAGGGAACAAAATGAAGAAAAAATAATGGAGTTATTAAATGGTATTTTTTAATATTTTTGTTTCAATAACATATATTATCGCCTTTATTTTATGTATTATTGCTATCCATAAAAAAAATTCAGTTTTAGATAGAATATCAAATTTGTTTATACTAGTTGGATATTTGGCTCATTCTCTAATTTTATTTTTAAATATTTTTCATGATAGTTTTTTGTCAAAAGGGCAATTTTATTTTAGTCTATTTGGATGGTCTATTATACTTGTGTTTTTATTTTTGATATGGAAAATGAAGATAAAATTTTTATCTTTAATGATCTCGCCTTTGGCACTTATATTTTTTATCTCATCAAATCTCATAAATACAAAAACGTTGCCAGTACCAAAGACCATGAGTATGTTATGGTTTGGTACACACATTTTCTGTTTGTTTCTCTCTATTGCAATGGTTTCAGTTGGATTCGCTGTTGGTATTTTTTATTTATACATACACAATCAGATAAAGAAAAAATCATCAACAACGTCCTTTAAAATAGAAGGAATCTCCCTGGAAACATTGGATAGAATAAATCATTTTGTTGTTGGAATAGGATTTCCTCTATTTACGATTGGAATCCTATCTGGTTTTATATGGGCATCTTTGACCTGGCACAAGATTTTTTCATGGGACATAAAAGAGGTGTGGAGCTTGGTGGTGTGGGTCTTATTTGCATACCTATTTCACCAGAGGATGGCCATTGGATGGAAAGGAAGAAAGCCAGCCATTTTGATAGCGTGGATTTTTACTTTGAGTCTTATCTCTTTTCTGGTGATTAATTCACTTTTTCCAACTCATCATAGTTTTAGATAATTTAGGACTTGATATGGAAAAGCATATATATCTAATTGGAATAAATCACAAGACAGCGCCTGTTGAGGTTCGTGAGAGATTTGCTTTAACAGGTGTGTCACCACGAGATTTTTTAGACGTCTCTAACAATTTAATAGACGAAATCCTATGTCTTTCAACCTGCAATAGGGTAGAGATAATTTTTGTGGGTAAAAAAGAAATAGATCCTACCCCTTGGGTGATTGAGAGATGGGCTTTTTTATGTGGTGAGCAAAAAGAGCATCTTTTGCCCTGCATTTATTCATACAAGGACAAGGATGCAATTTTTCATATATTTGAAGTGGCAGCCAGTTTAGATTCAATGGTAGTAGGTGAGCCCCAGATCCTTGGCCAATTAAAAGAAGCCTATAAAATAGCAGCTGACAGTAAGACTACGAAATCTATTTTAAACAGACTCATGCACAGATCATTTTCTGTTGCAAAGCGCATTAGAACCGAGACAAAAATAGCCCATAGTGCAGTATCCATTAGTTATGCAGCAGTAGAGCTTGCAAAGAGGATTTTTTCTGATTTAGATAATAAAAAGGCCATGTTAATAGGTGCTGGGGAAATGGCAGAGCTGGCAGCTCAACATCTAATCAATTCAGGAGTAAAAGACATTGTAGTAGTAAATAGAACACTTTCCCGTGCAAAGGAACTTGCAAAGAGATTTGGTGGAGTTGGGTATTCCTTCTCTCAACTTTTTGATCTCTTAGTTGATAGGGATATAATAATCACTTCTACTGGAGCAAGTGAACCTATTATACATCAAAGGGATATGAAGGTTATTATTAAGAAGAGAAAATATAGACCAATGTTTTTTATTGATATAGCAGTTCCACGTGATATTGACCCTGATGTAAATAACTTAGACAATGTCTATCTTTATGACATTGATGATTTAAAGGATGTTGTATCTGAAAATTTAGAGAAGAGGGCAAGGGAAGCTGAAATAGCAAGGTCTATTATAAAGGAAGAAGTACAAAAATTTGAAACATGGCTAAGGTCTTTGTCTCTAAATCCCACAATTAAGGACTTAATTGACAAATTTGAAGATATAGCAGAAGCAGAAGTAAAAAAGAGTTTTAAGAGGCTTGGAAAATTAACACAGGATCCTGAAGCTGAAGAGATATTAAAGACACTGGCCTCATCTCTAATAAAAAAATTTTCCCACTATCCAATTTCTTTTTTAAAAAACAAATCTAAAAGGGAAAGAGTGGATGTAAGGGAATATACATCCTTAATAAGGGATATTTTTAAATTGGATGAAAAGTAGCTCCAAAGTAAAAGTATGAGTGAGATTGAGTAGTCTGATGTTTATTTATTGTTTTTTGACTCAAAAAATAAAAAAGCCTCTAATAAAATAGAGGCTTTTTAAAATTTACGGTCAGGATTTACGGTCAGGACTGCCAACCAGGGTGAATATTAATGTAGGTTCTTTCTAGCGTCCTGATTTTCTTTAACGTCCCCAAGGGGATTTGAACCCCTGTCGCCGGCGTGAAAGGCCGGTGTCCTAGACCGAGCTAGACGATGGGGACTTTTTTGAGAACTTAACTGGGGGACAGGGATTCGAACCCCGGCTACTGGGGCCAGAACCCAGCGTCCTGCCACTAGACGATCCCCCAATCAACGAGAAAGAGAACATATAGATTTTTATTTCACCTGTCAAGTATTTTTTAACTGGCACTGGCTAAAATTCTAGTTTTTCTTCTAAGTTTCTTAATTTGTTTTCTAATCTTGTCTCTTTCCTTTCTGTTTTTTCTTGGTATTTCTAATTTTGCCTGTCTGAGTCTTTTTATTTCTCTTTTTAACTCTGAAATTTGTTCTTTGTATGGAGAAACAGCTCCTTGTTCTTCAATGCCAAGTACTTCTTTGATCTTTGACAATAGTTCTTCTTTTTGCATACCTGATGCCCCAACAATTTGGGGAATCTTTTCCATTGCAAGCTGCCTGAGCTCTTTTGCAGTCATTTTTTCCAATGGCTTTTTTAGTTCCAAGGACTCCAGGGTAATTTCCTCACTCATTATGGGACTCCTCCTTAAGGTTTTTTATTTTCTCAATGCATTCTAAATATTTTATATAGGCCTTATATACTGGACTTTTTGGGGAAATACTTTCCCTTAAATATCCAACAATATCTGGAATTTTGATCTTATCTTTCCCCTGTTTTTCTTTTTTCTCTAAAACAATAGAGTCAAGAGGAGCTTTGTCTTCTAACAATTTATATGTGATTTTGTCAAATAATTCGTTTCCTAGAAATTGATTAATTTTTTTTAAAATATCTGGAGAATAAAAGGTAAGTTCTTGCATAAGTATGCTGTCTTCTACCCCTATTATCACTGTTTTTCCTTTGGTTCCAATAGGCCTTGCAAGTTGTGCCAAGTCTTTACCCAAGACCTTTTCCCAATTCTTCCAGAGGCGAATTAGGGCAAATTTTTCTCTTCCTCCTTTTTTATCAATTATATCCAAGATAATCTCAGATGCCTGTTTCATGAGCTAAGTTGTTTTTTAATGTTACATAGATTGCATAACTCTAAGTATGTGGGGTAGCCGCAAATTTTGCATTCATTGTAATTTTCAAACGTATCTATTGGCTTGTTGTCTTCAATATAACTAAATAGAAAATTCCTCTTTATGCCTGGCATTTGGTCTTCTAGAAGATCAAGTGCCATTTTAAATTTTCTTGAAGTTGCCCCTTTAGACAGGGGGCAGTCAATCTCAACAGGTTGTATTGAGTTTAGTTCTGCATAAATCAAGATCTCTTTTATTTCCAGTCGATATAATGGTTTTATCTTGGCTGGTATTTTGGGGTGGGGCGAAGGTAAATATGGGTATGTTTTTTTTACATATTGAAGACGTTTTCCAAGTAAATTTCCCAGAAGACGGCCAGCTTCATCGTCTAAGTTGTGGCCTGTGGCCACTACCTTAAAACCTTCTGCTACAGTTGCTATATCTAGAAGTTGTCTTTTTAATTTGCCACAAAAAGAGCATATTTTTCTTCTAATTTTTTTGTGTATTTCAACCATGCTATGACCAACAAAATCTTTTAAATCATATTTAATCCACTCCAGGTTCCTCTGTTTAGCAAATTTCTCAATGGCCTCAATGGACTTTTGTGAAAACTCATCTATTCCAAGGTCTATGTGTATGCCCTTAGTCTTGTATCCAAGTCGATTTAAAATATCCCAAAGGACCAAGGAATCCTTTCCTCCAGACACAGCCACCATAATTGGAGTATCTTTGGGGACTTTTATTTTTTTCATTGCCCTTATAACTGCAGTTTCAAAAAAATGGATAAAACATTCTCTACAAAATTTGGCATTATGGGATGGAAGCCTCAAGATAGCCTGTTTTTTACATCTTGTACATTTGGCGTTTTTTGGAAGAGAATGAAAATTTTTTTCCATAAAAGTTCCTTATTTTTCATTTATTTTATGAGGTCGAATTGGCTGAAATATGGTAAATGGCAATTTTATGGTGTTTTTTAAGATTTTTACGACCTCAGACCCAACTGCCTTGGGAGATAAGGGAATTATTATTGGATTGTCAATTGTGCCCTTGGCCTGAAAGGGAATTACTACCAAATTTCCGCCAGTTATATTTCGCAGAATAGGAATCTTTTTCACGAGCCGATCAACTGTCTTTAAAGGGGAAAATAGGACTATTAAATCTACTTTTTTTGTATTTAAATCAATGTTTCCATGAAAGGCAAGCTCCATATTGGTAGCGTTTAGGTAGGATTTTTTTAATATCAGGCATCCGTGTTTAATGATACCTATTGCCTGGAGGTCTGTATATTTAAAACCCACTTTTCCCAGGTCTGGAATTTTGCCAAAAAATATTTCTGTTGAATTTATGATACTCAGGATCTGGGATATTAATGTGAGTTTAAAGATCTTACCATCTTTTGATTCAAAGAAAAAATCTCCATTAAGGGTTTTAATAGGATTATCATTTAGATCTGCATGGAGAGTTATCTTTATTTTTGATGTTCCAGTAATCGATTTCTTTTGGCTAGATACAAGGCATTGTAACGTATCTTGTATGGGAAAATTTGGTGAGGATATCTTTACATCTAGTTTTTTTGTCTTTTTATCATTTTTTAAAACAGCTTTTATTGGTAATGCACACAAAAAACCTTTGTATATCCTTAATTCTTTAAAACCATTGTTAATTAGTATTTTTCCATCTATATCTCTGATAACACGCTTTTTATAAAAAGTGTTTTTAATATTAAAGTAAACAGTTCCTGTTAATTTTACATTTGAGTTAGTAGAATGTTTTTTGCTAAATTTATTAATTAAAGGATCAAGATGTAATGTATGGGATTTTAGTCTTATATTTATGTTATTGCGTCCCTTTATTAAATGTATCTTCCCGTATAAATTTATCTTGTCCTTAAATAAATAAATTAAAGATTTTTTAATTAAAATCACATTGTTGTTGGAGTTCGCACTGAGTTGGTTTATTGATAACCCTAAATCAGGAGCAATGGTCATGGAATTTATATTTATGAACCCATTGGAATTTATAATGTAAAATGGATTTAAAGAAAAATTTAAACTAAAATTACCAGCGATTTTATCTTTTAAATAAGGATTTTTTACAAGTAGTCTATCTACTGCATTGTGTGTTAATTTTCCTTTGAAATTAATAAAGATTTTTTCTTTTTGTTTGTTAAATTGAATGCTACATTTTGTAGCATTGTAGCTTAAACTAAGCTCAGAAGAAAATTTTTGAGGATTTTTTTCTACCTGTAAGTTAGTAAAAATCCCGTTTAATATCATATCTCCATTGACCTTTATATCCTGGCTGGTCATATTAAATTTCATTTGCCTTAAGTGAAGGCTTTTATTTGTTTTTATGAATTTCATATAGGGGTTAATTTTTTTTAAGATTTCTTGAGCTTCCTTAGATATGTCTCCTGAAAATTCCATTTTTACTGACTTAGGACTTTCTACGTTACCCATTAATTTCAGATAATTTAATTTTATTTTTGATTTTAGGGTGTTAATTGTAACGGATGTTAACTTTAAATTTTGTGGTAATATAGAAAAATTGCCACCTGATACTGAGACATTAATTTTTTTGGGTAGCTTGTTTTTTAAATTTAACTCCTTTATTCTTAAATAAGATATTGATCCAAGGAATAGATAGTCTTCTAGTTTCTTTTGATGGTAATTGTAGTGGACTTTTAATTTGTTTAAAAACAGACTCCCTATTATGTTAAGTCTATTATTTAATGGAAAAAAATTGTTAAAGACATCTTTTATTTCTTTTATATCTATTTTTGAATTATTTAATAGCAATTTTATATCCTTTGAATTGAAATCTGTACTTAAAACTACATTTTTTAATCTAGACCTTTTCAGATTTATATTTGCATTTTTTACATAAATATTGCCATTTGTAATGGAAAAAAGATCAGCATTAAGCTTTAGAGGGGTATTTTTTACTTTTGCATTCATATTAATTTTTTTGGTAATTACCTTCCATAAGTATTTGTTTGAATTTTTGTTTAAGGTAAAAATTCCTGTGCAATTGCCAGAATTGATATTTAATTTTTCTAGTTCATTGGTAATTTTATCAGATACCTGGAGTATATTTAAAAGTGGATTTAGGTCCTTTAAATCAAAATAAATGTGCGTATTAATAACAAAAGGAGTTAAATCTTTATTTAAACCAAGGTCTAAATATCCATTTTGAATCTTTGAATTTCTATAAAATCCTTTTATTTCTCTACACATAAGAACGTTGTTTTTGATATTTATTTTTGCAGAGACTTTTTTTAGCGGAAGTTTAAAATAGGGTATCAAGACATCTGTATCTGCACATTCTCCTCCAAGACTCCAGGTACTCTTATGATTTATTTTTTCCAGATCAAAGGAGCTGTTATACAAGATCCCACCTTTGGCAATTGAAAACACAGTGTCTAAAATAGGGTTTTTTAAAGGAAATTTTTTGTAAAATTCTATCAAATTGGAGATATTTATTTTCTGGCCTGTTATTTTAACATTTGTTTTATTTGGAGAGCTTTCTATTTTTCCTGCAATATTTATATATGGATATTTGGTGTGGAAGTTTTTTATAATGATTTTGCTTAGGTGTGTCTTGTTATCTATTAGGGCTGCTAGTTTTAATTCCAGTTTCTCAATTTTATTGCCTAGATGCAGTTCCCTTGAAGTTGTGTTAATTTTTGCTGTTATTTGTTTGTCTTTTATCTCAAGCCTAATGTCTGTATTAATTAGCCCAGAGATGTCTTTAAAATATGAATAATTTTGGGGGAGTATTTTAAATAACTTATTTAAGTCAAGCTGGTGGAGCTTGGCACTTATTCCTTTTTGATCTTTAGTTAGTTGTCCCTCAATATTGAAATTTTTTGTTAGATTTGATTTACCTCTGCATTTTAGGCTAATTTTATCTTTTTTCAGGGAAATAAAGGTATAAACTTTGTTCAGCTTAAGGTCCAGTTCGTTTAGCTTGGTGTTTGCAGAGATATTTGACAGCTCTATAAATTCCACTGGAATTTTGGGGATAGAAAAGGATTTGTTTTGTTTTCTTTGGGTAAGATCCAGATTATAGAGAAAAATAGTTCCAAAACTCGCTTTTATGCCAAGAAATTTATGGGAGGGGAGACCTACGAAGTTCACAAAAATATCAGTTCTCTTAAATTTAAGTTTTATTGTTTTTTCAATTTTTATTTTTAAATTGGATATTTTAATCCCAGGATATGGAAATAGCTCTAAGTCCACTTTGTCGTATGAAATAAGATTTTTTTGGATCTTATTTATTTTTGACGTGAGTGTGGGTAAGAAGTTATTTAGGGTAACGCTCAAAGATAAATAAAAGATGAAAATTGACAAAAGAGAGAAGAATATAGCCTGAAAAATTTTCTTTTTTGTCATCATAAATTCACCTTTGGAGTTTATTTAACCCTTGATATGTCTAAGGATGCTACAAATTATTTTCTTTGTCTATATCAGATATAATATTTAAAATTAATAGGAATTTTGAGTAAAAAAAATTTTACAGTAAAAAAATTTTTACTTTCTGCAAAATTTTGCTTGATTTTATTTAGAACCTGTTTATATTTTTTGGTCGTTGGTGGCGTCAGGTTTGTTTAACAAAAAAAGGCAGAAGGAGGAAGTTTGGTATGAAGAAGTTACTTTTAGCAGTTCTGGCAGGGGCATTTGTCCTATCTTATGCCATGTGTGCATCTGCTACAGAGCTTAAGACTTATGGTTATTTTAGGGCTTATGTGTCTCATGTTACAAACTATAATTTTGATGACGATAATGATGGCAGTGAATTTACCGCAGCCCAAAGACTGAGACCTTATTTTGATTTTATTGCCAATGAGAATTTAAAGGCAACATTGGCCCTTGAATTTGACACCACTTGGGGTAATGGAGACGATCGTATTAGATATGGTAAGGGAAGCGCTGGAATGGATACTGCTACTAATACCGAATTAAAAAGGGCAATGCTTGCATTTAAATGGCCCAATACTGATATCACCTTTAAAATTGGTGCCCAGGGCATGTCCCTTCCTGGAACATTTGGTGTTAGCCCAGTATTTAATGGCGATATCACTGGTGCAATTGTAACTGCTCCAATAAATGATATGTTTGGCATAACCCTAGGATGGGCAAGACCTTGGTTGAATTATAAGGATGGAAAAAAGGCTGGTATTGGCCGTGAAAGTGAGCAAGCAATAGATGCATTTTTCTTGTCAGTGCCTGTAAAATTGGAAGGTACAAAGATTACACCTTATCTAGCCTATGTATCTATAGAGAAGAAGGCCCTTCCAGATGGTGGTGAGGTGTATGTGCATTCAGGAGGACTACAAGCTTATTTTGATGGTAATATACCAGGAGCTCGCTTAAAAAATGATTCTGCAGACCTCTGGTATGCTGGTATGGCTTATGAAATATCCATGTTCCAGCCTATAGTTGTAAAGGGTAATATTATTTATGGAAATCTCGATAGTGATGCAGAATTAACCTATCTGGGAAAGACCCGTGATGATATTGGTGATAGAGAGGGCTGGTATGTGGACCTTTCCATAGACTACAAAATGGACAATATGACTCCATCTATTTATGGCTTCTATATGTCTGGAGATGATGATAATCCATGGGATGGCAGTGAAACTATTCCTGTACTTGCATCTGATGGATGGGGAACACCTGGTGGATTTGCTGTTGGATCAACAACTACATTTCCATTTAACGACAATAACTATTCCTTGGTGCAAGATTCTCCCCAGGGACTTTGGTTGATTGGTTTTGCCTTAAAAGACATTTCTTTCATTGAAAATCTTAAATCCACCTTTGCCATTGAATATGGTGAGGGTACGAATGATAGTGATTTAGTGAAAAAATATGGACCAGACTATTTACCTCAAGGGTATACTACCTATCAGTTAACTGATGAAGACTCATTTATCCAGGTAATGCTCACTAATAAATATAAAATCTATGAAAACCTTGCTGCAGTATTAGAGCTTGGATATGCATCTTTAGATATGGACGATGATACATGGAAAAAATGGAATAACAATAAAGATTACCTAGATGACGATGCTTATCTCGTAACCTTTGGTTTTACCTATGACTTCTAATTGTATTTAATAATTCCTGACGCCACTAAAGGGCCAGGCTAAATGCCTGGCCCTTTTTTATTATATTATGGAACTTGTACAA
>JAMOQN010000201.1 GCA_027063985.1 Desulfohalobiaceae bacterium | reverse complement strand
GCTGAAAAAGGTGCACAAAAGACAAATGAAATAGTTGAAAAATTTGAAGAGACAATAGAAAAAATTAATAAGATGTTAAAGGCAATTGAAGATAATTTGCAGGATAGTTTGAAAAATAAAGAAACCCTTCAGGAATTTGACAAGATAGTGAGAGGAATGGATAAAATAGTAGAAACTATTGGTACTGTTGCGATTCAGACAGATATGCTTGCTGTAAGTGGCTCTATTGAAGCGGCAAGGGCTGGAGAATATGGCAAAGGTTTTGCCGTTGTTTCAGGTGATATAAGAAATTTAGCTGCTGATTCAGCTGAAAATGTTGATCAGGTAAAGGATTTAATAAAGTCCATTCAGGATGAAATAATTGTAATGTCCAATGAATTGGCAACCATAGTCTCGGCAGGTATGGAAGAAGTAAAAAAATCACAGGCAGCTGCAGCTAAATTAAAGGAATTGGTTGAAGGGGTAAAGGAGCTGGAGGATGCAAATAATAAATTAAAAGATTTTGCACAGTCAGCAGTTAATTCTTTGAGTGAAGTAAAACAGGCAGCAAGTGAGATTGCAGCAGCTTCAGAACAGGCTGCAGCAGCAGTTGAAGAGGCAACACGTTCAGCCCAGACCCAGACCCAGGCCCTTGAAGAGTTGGCAGCTGCTGCAGAGGAAATAGCTTCTATTGCAGATGAGATGCAAAATGTGTAATAAATAAGGGGCATAATCATGGTCACTGTTGTTGAAGAAAAGAAAGAGACTTTAATGGAGATTGAGCCCTCTATAGAAGATGAACAAAGAAGATTTTTGACCTTTTTTGTGGGTGATGAGTGTTTTGCCTTTGATATGGATATCTTGCAGGAGATAATATGGGTACCACAGGCGATTAAGGTGCCTTTGACCCCGCCTTCTTTTGTAGGCCTCACAAATCTCAGGGGGAGTATCTTGCCTTTAATAGATATTAGAAGAATATTTAATATGGAAAACACTGAGATTGACGAAGATACCAGGGCAATCATAATTAATATTGGTTTTACAACTGGAATAATAGTGGATAAAGTGGATAGGGTAATAGCAGTTATGCCAGATAGAATAGTAGATGGTCATACCTTAAAATCTCAGTCTGAAAATATTAAAGAATATTTAAAAGGCGTTATAAAATATTCAGACAAAGATTTAATTCAGCTAATAGATATTGAAGCACTCATAAAAAATGAATTTTCAGATATTTTTTTAGGTCAGGAGCAAGGAAACATAGATGAGATAGATAAAAAAAATATAATGCAGGGTGAAGACAAAGAGGATGAAGATATAGAAGAGAAAAAGATTGTGAGTTTCTTTATACAATCTCAGGAATTTGGATTTGAAGTAGAGGATGTCAAAGAAATAATAAAGTTTCCAGAAGATGAAATCCACAAGGTTCCTAATGCTGATTCTACATTGCTTGGAATGATAAATTATAGAGATATGATTTTGCCTATAATAGATCTGGGAAGGCTGGTTGGACTAAGGAGTAATTTAGATCCAGAACAGAGTAAAATCTTGGTGATAGAGGTAGAGTTTTACGATATAAAGGAACCTATTGGATTTGCCATTGATAAAATTCACGAGATTATTGAAGTGGGGGCAAACCTATATCCAGTGCCAGAGCTTATATCCTCTACACATTCCTGTAAAGAGATCAAGGCAATCTGTCAGTTAGAACAGGGCAAAAGGATAATATCTATTTTTTCTATTGATGAAATTATTAAACATCCAGATGTAGAAGAGGCGCTTTCCTCAACTGAAGATTTAAGGACAAAAGAAGATAGAAAAGAAGCTGAGACTGAAGAATATACCTCTGAGCAGGAAGCGCAGTTGGTTACTTTTATGTTAGAGGATCAAGAATTTGGCATAATTATAGATCATATCCAGGAGATAATTTTAATCCCTGAAGAAATAAATGTTGTTCCCAATACACCAGATTATGTGGAAGGAATGATAAATTTAAGAGGCGCGGTGTTGCCCGTGATTGACTTAAGAAAAAGGTTACACAAAAGACCTTCAGAAAATAGAAATGATTCCCAGAGGATTCTGGTGATAACTACCGGGGATACAAAAACAGGACTTATAGTGGACTCTGTAACAGGAGTGTTGTCTGTAGAAGAATCAAAGATTGAAGATGCACCAGATATGGTGGAATCAAGTGGGGGCTTTATTAAAAAATTAATTAATTTAGAGGATCAAGGAAGGATTGTATTAATATTTGAGGTAAAAGAGCTTTTAGGAGAAGGGGAAATTTTTAGCTAAAACCATGAGTTAAGGGAGGAATATGAAAGACATAAAGGTATTAGTAGTAGATGATTCAGCCCTGATGCGTAAATATCTTAGGCAGATGCTGGAAGAGGCAGGGTTTCAGGTTTACACTGCCAGGGATGGAGAAGATGCCTTGGAACAAATAAGAAGGGTGGACCCAGATGTGGTAACCCTTGATATAAACATGCCTGTTATGGATGGCCTTACCTGTCTTAGTTATATTATGACAGAATTTCCAAGGCCAGTTATTATGGTTTCTTCTCTAACAGAAAAAGGTGCCCAGGCCACATTTGAGGCATTGGAACTTGGGGCAATTGATTATATTCCAAAACCTGGTGGCACTGTTTCATTAAATATAAAGGAAATAAAACACGAACTTATATCAAAGATAAAAGCCGTTGTTAGAACTAGGATTAGAGACAGGATAACGTCTACCAGTTCCAGACGAAAGATCTTAAGACAAGAGAAAAAAGCTGTTAAAAAGACAAGATTAAGGACTACCATTGATTTGCCTGGACTGGTATTGATTGGCTCATCCACTGGAGGGCCTGGGAATTTAGAAGAGATACTCACATCCCTGCCGTCAGATTATCCATTTCCCGTTGTAATCGCTCAGCACATGCCAGCATCATTTACTAAAGTATTTGCAAGAAGATTAGATGGAAAATGCAGTTTATCTGTCTTACATTTAGATAAAACCATGCCCATCCAACAAGGTGGAATTTACATTGCAAAAGGAGATGCAGATGCAGAACTTGGGAAAAAATTAAAGAGATTGATTGGAATGAGCGTACCTTCTAGTGATAAATATCTCTGGCATCCAAGTGTAGATAGGATGGTTCAGTCAGCGTTAGATGTGTTTGATCCTCAAAAGACCATCGGTGTACTCTTGACAGGGATGGGCTATGATGGGGCAGAGCAGATGGCAAGACTTAATAAGCTAGGCGGTAAAACCATAGCAGAATCAGAAGAAACTGCAGCAGTATTTGGTATGCCTAAAGAACTTATTGAAAGGGGTGGGGCAGATAAAGTTTTGCCCTGTTATAAAATAGCAGACCAGTTAATTAAATGGGCAAAAATAATGGTATAAAGAGAGGGATTTAATATGGCGCTTAAAAAGGCTTCAAAACAAAAGGTAGTGGAGACTCCTAAAGAGAAAAGAAAAAGGCCAAGGGATTTTGAGGGACTTGTTACTCAATTAAATGAAGGTGATAGGACACAGCGTAGATGGGCAGCTAGAGACCTTGCCCAATATGGTGAAAAGGCCATTGACCCTTTATGTGATAGACTGGAAAAAGAAAAAGACACCTCGGTTCAAGATGCTATTTTATCATCACTTATGGAAATCAAAAGACCTCCTATTGGTGAGAGGCTAATTCCCCTGCTTAAATCAGACGACGCAGCCCTGAGAAATAAGGTGATTGAGGCGCTTCAGTCCATGCCTGATCTTGTTGCGGATCATGTAAATGAACTTTTAAAAGACCAGGATCCAGATACAAGGATATTTGCCATAAATATTATTCAATGGGTCAAACATCCAGATGTACCTAAATGGCTAATTGAAGTGATTAGAAATGATGATCATATTAATGTAGTGGGAACCGCACTTGATGCCATTTCTGATATTGCTACAGAAGATATGGAAGAGGATCTTGTTGCAGTAAAAAAGAAATTCAATGACCCATATATTGATTTTACAGTAGATAGTATTCTGGCGAATATGAAAGAGTGACAGATATGATTGCTTAAGAGGTAGAATATCATGGGTATAGAATTTACTAGGTCTGATTTTGAAAAATTCAGACAGTTTTTTTATAGAAAAACAGGGATATTTTTTCCGGATTCTAAAAAAGATTTTGTAGAAAAGAGGATTATAAAAAGAATAGAGGAAACAGGACATTCTTCCTTTCGGGCTTATTTTAACTTTATAAGGTTTGATAGATCAAGTGATGAGATCCAGAATCTTATAAATTTGCTTACTATAAATGAGACCTATTTTTTCAGAGAAAAGTATCAATTTGAATGTCTGGTGGAAAATGTATTAAATGAGATTTATGAATACAAAGAACCAGACGAAGTAATTAGAATCTGGTCTATTCCCTGTTCATCAGGTGAAGAACCTTATTCAATAGCAATATATCTTTTGGAATATTGGCCTCTTATAGATGAAGTGGATGTGGAAATAATCGCATCAGATATTGATACCAATGTATTAGATAAGGCAAAAAAAGGGATATATAACTATCGCTCTGTTAAAAACTTACCAAAACACCTTTTAAGAAAATATTTTAAAAAATTGTCAAATGATAGATATGAAATAATAGATGACTTAAAAGAGGCCATAGATTTTAGACAACTTAATCTATTTGATCCCAGACAGAATAAGGAATATCGTTATATTGATGTTATATTTTGCAGAAATATGCTTATATACTTTGACGATGAATCAAGGCTAAAGGCCGCACAGATATTTTATGATGCAATGAATCCAGGTGGATTTATTTTCCTGGGGCACAGTGAATCAATGAGCAGGATATGTTCTCTTTTTAAGGTCAGGAAATTTAAACAGGGAATTGTTTATCAAAAACCATTTTAAATAGGATTAGGCCCATGAAAAAGGTATTAATTGTCGATGATGCAGTAACTGTGAGAAAGTATGAAAGACAAATGGTTGAAAATTTAGGAATAGAAACAGATGAGGCCATAAATGGTCTGGAGGCACTGGAAAAACTCATGCAGCAAAAATATGATTTATTGCTGGTTGATATAAACATGCCTAAGATGACAGGGTATGAGCTCCTTGAGGAAATGAGGAAAATCCCTGAGCTTAAACACATACCAGTTGTTATGATATCTACAGAGGCAGAGAAAAAAGATAAAATTAATGCATATAAAGTTGGTGCAAATTTTTATGTGGTAAAACCTATAAGGCCTGAAACCATTAAGTGTCTGATAAACCTTTTGGTCATTTAATTTAAGCTCCTAAAAATGGAGAAAGGACATGGACGAATTATTAAAACAATTTATAGATGAGGCTAGAGATCTTGTTGAACAGGCAGGTAAAGATTTCCTAAAAGTAGAGGAACATCCCGAAGATACAGAAATTTTAAACTCCCTTTTTAGGGCAATGCATACCCTAAAAGGGTCTTCGGGTATCTTTGAATTTTTGGCTCCTTTAACAGAGAGTGTACATGCAGCAGAAGATGTCCTTGATGCAGTGAGAAGTGGGGACATGAAACTCACCTCTGATATGGTTGATGTGCTTTTAGATTTACTCGATCAAATAAATGTATGGTTAGACGAATTGGAAGAATCTGAAAACATAAGTCCTGATGCAGAAGAAGTGGCAAAGGAATATAAAGAAAGGTTAAGGGGTTTTTTGAAAGATAATATTGCTCAAGAAGAAACAGAAGAAAAATCTGAAAGCGATAAACCTGTGGACATACCCTGGCTTAAAGAGATACAAGATGGTGAGAGGAGAGAAATATTTAAAAGAGCAGATACAGATGAGATTTATGCAATAACATATCTGGCTGATGAGAATTGTTTTTTTACAGGAGACGATCCCTTATTGACAATTAAAAATACCCCTTCACTGCTTTGGTGTGGTGTTAAATTTAAAGAAAAAATAGATCCAGATGAATTTGATCCATTTATAAATCAACTCAATTTTATGGCTATATCGTGTGCTCCTTTAGAGGAACTAAAGGAACATTATCAATATGTAGAAGACCAAATAAAAATAGAGAGCTTTTCTTTAGATGAGATTATCTATCCAGCAGGCGAAATATTAGAGGAAAATCTTTTGGAGTCCTTTGTAGAGGAAGCCAAAAATAAATTACAGGCAGGTGATTTAGATGCAATTAGCTCACAGATTAAGGTAGCACTTGAAATTGTATCAAGTGAAAGTTTTGCCTATAGCTGCTTAAAATGGATGCAAGCAATAATTGAAAAAAATGATGATAAGTACAATAAATATATCTCATGTTTTATAGATGCAATAAATACTAACGAATTTAGTAAAGAGATAAAAGACATAGAGGTAGAAGTTGAAGAAACTTCTGAAGTTACAGAAGCTGAAGAACAAGAGGAATCAACAAAAACAAGAGCAGAGGTAGATCCTCAAGACTTATCCTTTGTACGTAAACTTTTAGATTCCCAGATTGAGATGTTAAATACTCCTCCCCTAAATCCTGAATTAGAAGAGGGGAGGGTACTGAGCGCTATAGAGGTTGTCAAAAGGTCGCTTATTAGCCTGGGTAAAGAGGATCTTGTTTCAGAAATAGATGAAATAGATGTCTCTGATACCAAAGAGATTATAGCAAAATTCACTCAAATAAAAGATTTTCTAAAAGGGGTAGAGGGTGTTGAAGAGCCAGCTCCGCAAGCAGTTACTTCAAAAACAACTTATGAAGAGCCAGCAAAAGAACATGACCATATTAAAGATGTGGATCTAAAGCCCAAGGATACAGCAGTAGAAAAGGTCCAGAAGGTCAAACCTCATCCCAAGACAGAGATCAAGGTCTTAAAGGTTGATCAACACAGGATAGATTCTTTAATGGAACTTGTGAGCGAGCTGGTGGTTGCCAAAAATTCATTACCATATCTTGCTAAAAAAGCAGAAGAAATATTTGGAAGTAAGGAACTGAGCAAAGAGCTTAAATTTCAGTATGCAACTATAAACAGGATTTGTGAAGATTTGCAAAATGAGGTGATGCAGATTAGAATGGTCCCTCTGTCCCATGTGTTCCAGAGATTTCCAAGATTAGTCAGGGATCTTAGCAGAAAATTAAACAAAAAAATTGAACTTGTCTTAGAAGGTGAAGATACAAAGGCAGATAAGACAGTTGTAGAAGATTTGGCTGAACCCCTTGTACATCTTATTAGAAATAGCATTGACCACGGTATAGAACCACCTGATGAGAGAAAATCTCTTGGAAAACCTGAAAAAGGAACAATTACACTGAGGGCTATTCCTCTGGAAGATCAGGTAATAATTGAAGTTATAGACGATGGAAAGGGAATAGATGTTGAGAAGGTAAAACAAAAGGCCTATGAAAAGGGACTTATTACAGAAGAAGAATTAGACACTATCTCTGATCATGATGCACTTCAATATATCTTTGCACCAGGTCTGTCCACTGCTGAGAAGATTTCTGACCTATCAGGTAGGGGAGTTGGAATGGATGTGGTGAAAAATATGGTTGAAAATGTGGGTGGGACTATAGCTGTATTTAGCGAAAAATTTAAAGGAACAACAGTGAGGATAAACTTACCCTTATCCATGGCTGTTACAAGGATATTAATGGTAGAAGTAAGTAAAGAGCTCTTTGGTTTTCCAATAGAAAATGTTGCAGAGACTGTTAAGATACCAAAAGATGATATAAAATTTATTAAAAACAAAGAAACCATAGTGTTAAGGGATAGACTGATACCTATTTATCGCTTAAACAATATACTGGGACTTGACTTAAGTGAGCATAATACAGATGATGAAGAGGTAGCAATCTTGATTATGCAGCTAAAAAACACAGAATTTGGAATAGTTGTAGATAAGTTTCATGAAGGAATAGATATTGTATTAAAGCCTTTAGAAGGCATTATGTCGAGATACACCTTATATAGTGGTGCAACATTGCTTGGGGATGGAAGGGTATTACTTGTAATTAATCCTAAGGAGCTTGTAAAATGGCTATAGTTTATGAAAATGATACAGCTTATTTAAATGATGTGTGTACAATAGAAGAAGGTGAAGAATTTTTTGAGTGGATAAAAAACACAGAAGAGCCAAAGGTAGATTTTAAAAATACAGAACACATCCATACAGCTATCTTTCAGACAATACTTTTTTTTAAACCTACATTGTTAAATTTAGATAAAGAATCATTTT
>JAMOQN010000200.1 GCA_027063985.1 Desulfohalobiaceae bacterium | reverse complement strand
ATATTTAAATGGGAAAAATCCACCCCTTATATCTGGCAAATTGATTTTTTCTTACAAAAAGGCTCCTATGCCACGGTTTTTATAAAACGTCTTTTTTTATTCTATGAGGGAAAAAATGACGAGTAGAGAAATAAGATTAGTCCTTGTTACAAAAAGAAAAAGACTTGCAACTGAACTATCTGAAATTTTCAAAGAAAATAATATTTCACTATGTTCAATTGTTGATTCAAAGAAAACAGCCCTTGATTTTGCTGCCAGAAAACAGGTTGATTTAATACTCATTGACTGGAATAGAAAAAATGAAAACCCTTTTCAAGATGTTAGTTTTAATGTCCCAATTGTATTTATATTTCCTGAACAAATTGATGATTTTTTAAAAAATAGCGCCTTAGAACAATATGGTTATATTGTGTATCCATTTAATAACCATGCAGTATTAAATACATTACATCTTGCAATGGAGAAGTTCAAATTACAAAAAGAATTAAATATAGCGAGTAGAATAAAAGCCCTTAGTATATTCGCTGCTGGCATAGCCCATGATTTTAACAATCTACTTGGTGCGATAATAGGATATGCAGAGCTTTTAAAATTCAAGACAAAAAACAGTGAGGAACTTAGTCGTTATGTTGATTTAATTTTAAAGGCATCTGATAAGGCCAAGAATCTAGTAGATAAACTCACTCAATATAGCCGCAACTGGGAAAATATGGAAAAGCAAATATTTCCATTTCATGTGATTTTAAAAGAGACATTACGCATAGAAAAGTCTGATCTATTGGGGAGAATATCCATAATAGAAGACATAAACAAAGAGGGCGATGAAATATATGCAGATCCATTACAGACTTATCTATTATGCCAATCTTTATTAAAGACCTTAAAAAACATTGTAAAGCCTGATACACAGTTAAAAATTTCACTTAAAAACAATGAACTGGAAGACTCAGATAAAAAAATCGTATGTCTTTTTGTTGAAGCCAAAAAACAGGATTTTAAAACTGAGAAAATAAAAGAAGAATTAGGGTTAAGAGGTATTTTAAAGTTTATAAAACAAGTGGATGGTAAAATTGATATTGTCAATCTGGATGATGATAAAATTAAAATAGCTATTTTTATTCCTGGAGCAAGCAATATAGGAGAAAGACAATGAAAAAAGAAATAGAAGTCCCAAAAAATTTTATAAAAAACATAATTATGCAGGATCTAAAAGAAGGCAAGGTTGAAAAAATAATAACAAGGTTTCCACCAGAGCCAAATGGATATTTACATATTGGACATGCAAAAGCCATTTGTTTGAATTTTGGGCTTGCAGAGGAATTTAATGGCAGGTGTCATTTAAGGTTTGACGATACAAATCCAGCAAAAGAGGACGATATTTTTGTTCAGGCAATAAAACAAGATGTTAGATGGCTTGGCTTTGACTGGGGAGAACATCTATATTTTGCATCTGACTATTTTGATGAATTGTTTGAATTTGCAGTTGAGTTAATAAAGAAAAATAAGGCATATGTTTGTGAGCTTAGTCCAGAGGAAATAAAAAAATATAGGGGAACATTAACAGAACCTGGCATTGAAAGCCCTTATAGAAACAGAAGTATTGAAGAAAATTTAGATCTCTTTTACAGGATGAAAAATGGAGAATTTGAAGAAGGATCAAAGGTCCTTAGGGCAAAAATTGACATGAAATCTCCCAATATAAATATGCGCGATCCTGTTATCTACAGGATAATAAAAATGCCCCACCATAGAACCAAAAATAAGTGGTGCATATACCCAACCTATGACTTTGCCCATTGTCTTAGCGATGCAATAGAAAATATAACCCATTCCCTTTGTTCTCTAGAATTTGAAGACCACCGCCCTTTGTATGAGTGGTTTATAAATGAGCTTATTAAAAATGAGCCAAAACCAAAACAAATAGAATTTGCAAGGTTAAATCTCTCCTACACTGTGCTCAGCAAAAGAAAACTCATCCAGCTTGTGGAAAAAGGAATTGTAAATGGCTGGGATGATCCAAGAATGCCCACAATCGCTGGTCTTAGAAGACGTGGCTATACACCAAAATCCATTAGAAGGTTTTGTGAATTAATTGGAGTTGGCAAGAGCGAATCTATGGTGGATATGGGACTTTTAGAATATGCAATACGGGAAGACCTAAATAAAATAGCACCCAGACGAATGGGGGTATTGGATCCTGTTAAGGTGGTAATAGTTAACTACCCAGAAGACAAAGAAGAGTATCTTGATGCTATAAACAATCCAGAAGATCTATCTCAAGGCACACGAAAAATTCCATTTTCCAGAGAACTATTTATTGAAAGAGAAGACTTTATGGAAGAACCCCCTAAAAAATTTTATAGGCTTGCACCAGGCAGGGAAGTGAGATTAAGATATGCATATTTTATAAAATGTGTTGACCTAAAAAAAGATAAAAATGGAAATATTGAAGAGATTTATTGCACCTACGACCCTGAGACCAGAGGTGGTAATGCCAAAGACGGCAGAAAAGTAAAGGCAACGCTGCACTGGGTATCTGCAAAACACGCAATTTCAGCTGAAATAAGGCTATATGACCGTTTATTTATAAAACCAGACCCAACTGCAGACGAAAAAAAGGGAATTGATTTCAAAGAATATATAAATCCAGACTCCCTCAAAATTATAACCCACTGTAAGCTAGAACCTTCCCTAAAAGATGTCCAGCCAGGGGATAGGTTTCAATTTGAAAGAAAAGGATACTTTTGCGTTGATCCAGACTCAAGTAATGATAGATTAGTCTTTAATTTAATCGTGCCCCTTAGAGATAAATGGGCTAAAATGGCAAAAAAATGAGAGCAGATGTTTTTCTTGAAGAAAACAGAATTATTTGGTAGAAAAAGCGCTCTCTAGCTGGTCAAAACCTTGAGCTAAAACAAATAGGGGGAATAGGTCATGAAAAAAATTTTTACCTTTATTTTGATGATTTGTTTACTTTTTTCAGTAAGTAGTTTTGCAGGCAAAAAGACCTATATTAATGGTATTGATGCCAACTTCCCACCATTTTCTTATGTTGATAAAAATGGGAATCCCACTGGATTTGACGTAGAGGCACTAAATTGGATTGCAAAAAAAATGGGTTTTAAGGTCATACACAAGCCAATGGATTGGGATGGAATAATTCCAAACCTGCTTGCAAAAAAAATAGATATGATAGCAGCTGGAATGAGTATTACTCCTGAAAGACAAAAGGTGGTTAACTTCACAATCCCTTATTGGGAAATCAAGCAGGTGATGGTTGTGAGAAAAGATTCCAACTTAACAGTTGATGATGTATTAAAAGGAAAAAAGATTTTAGGTGTTCAAAGGGGGACATCTGAAGCTGAATGGCTTGAAAAGAACAAAAGCAAAAAGGGCTGGAATTTTACCTTGAGATATTATGACTCTGCTCCACTTGCAGTGGTTGATCTGGTTAATGGAAGGATAGATGCAGCTGCAATGGACGATGCTCCAGCCTATGATGCAGCAAAGAAAAAGCCTGTCAAGGTATTAGGTACTTTTGGAATGCCTTCTGAAAAATTTGGATACGCAGTTAGGAAACAGGATAAAGAGCTTTTAAATACCTTAAATACTGGACTTAGAATGCTCATGAAAGACCCGTATTGGCAGGAATTAATAAAAAAGTATAAACCTGGACAGTAAAAATTAGGCGGGCACTTTTATATCCCTGGTGCCCGCACCATGTTCCTACTATTATGTTGCACTCTTTAGAAGTAGTTATCTCAAGTCTTCCATATGTGCTTGGAGGAGCCGTTAATACAGTGGCCATTGTAGTTGGTGCCATGGCCTTTGGTTTTTTTATAGGTCTTCCTTTAAGCCTTGTCCAGGTTTATGGCAACAACATACTTAAATTTATTGCAAATATCTATGTATGGTTTTTCAGGGGAGTTCCTGTTTTAGTTCTTTTATTTCTGTTTTATTTTGGACTATTTACCTTGATAGACTTAAATATCTCTGCCTTTTGGTCAGCGGTCTTGGTTCTAGGACTAAGGGGTGGGGCCTATCAATCTCAGATATTTAGGGGAAGTATCCAGTCTATTCCAGAGGGGCAATTAAAGGCAGCAAAGGCCCTGGGCATGACAGATGTCCAGGGAATTTTATACATCATCCTTCCCCAGGTAATTAGAATTTCTCTACCTGGCTGGTCCAATGAATACTCAATTGTTTTAAAGGATTCAGCCATAGCCTTTGTATTGGGAACATCTGAGATAATGTCTAGGACACACTTTGTTGCATCCAGGACATATGAACAACTTGCAATGTATCTTTGTGCTGGTGTGATATATTTCATTTTGACGTGGGCAGGAGTTTACTTGCTTAAACAAATTGAAAACAAATTAAAAATCCCAGGATACACTATTTAATAATGGACTATAAATCAAATAACAATACATTGCTAGAGATAAGAAATTTGACCAAAGTTCTAGGAGGTAGGGAAATTATAAAAGATGTCTCCTTATCCTTAGACAAAGGGGACCTAAAGGTCTTAATTGGGCCATCAGGTGGAGGAAAATCCACTTTGCTCCAGTGTATCAATCTACTCCATATTCCAGATAAAGGGCAGATAATCTTAAACGGGAAAGAGGTTTCTTTTAAAAAAAAGAAAGAGATACTGGCGCTGAGGCAACAAATTGGAATGATCTTTCAAGACTTTAATTTGTTTGATCACTTAACTGCCATTGATAATGTGGCTATTGCACTTAGAAAGGTAAAAAAACTTCCCAAAAAAAAGGCTTTTGAAAGAGCAGAAATTGAACTTGCGAGGGTTGGTCTATCAGATAAGCTACATGCCTATCCTGCAGAACTTTCAGGGGGGCAAAAACAGAGGGTATCCATAGCAAGGGCCCTTGCCATGGATCCAGTTGTCTTACTTTTAGATGAGCCCACTTCTGCCCTTGACCCAGAACTCATCATGGAAGTTTTATCGGTTATTAAAAATTTAAGCGAATCTGGCATGACCATGCTTATGGCGACCCATCAAATGAGTTTTGTAAAAAACATTGCAAAAGAGATCCTGTTTATGGAAAATGGGATGATAATTGAGCATGATACACCAAAGAGACTGCTTAGTAAAAAGTCCCGTACTTTAGATTTTTGCTCAAAACTTGCCTAAAATTTAGGAGAGATGGTAAGTTGTTTGACACCTCATTTTATATTAATCAGGTAATACCTGCTTTAAATAAAGGACTTTTAGTATCGTTGTCCTTAATTTTTCCTTCTGCGATTTGTGGTCTAATAATAGGGGTTATAATTGGGACCCTGAGAGCCAATGGAAAAGGTATTTTTTCTAAAATTGCAGCAGGTTATGCTACTATTTTTAGAGGAACCCCTTTAGTTGTACAGTTATTTATTCTCTATTTTGGATTACCCAATATAGGAATTTATCTCTCCCCTTATTTAGCCGCCACACTTGGATTTACTTTGTGTAGTGGCGCATATCACTCTGAATACATAAGGGGAGCCCTTTTATCCATAAAAAAAGGTCAAATATTGGCTGCTCAGGCCCTTGGTTTTTCTCAATGGTCAAGCCTTGTCAACATTATTTTGCCACAGGCCATGAGGCGGGCACTGCCTGGTTGTGGCAATGAAATAATTTATTTGATAAAATACTCTTCACTTGCCTACATAATTACCTGTATTGAACTTACTGGTGAAGGAAAAATAATTGCCACAAAGACTTTTAGGTTTACAGAGGTCTTTCTAGCAGTTGGACTTTATTACTTAATTATGGTCACTTTAGCCGGGTGGTTTCTAAAATGGATTGAAAAAAAATTATATGTACCAGGATTTGGAAAGAATAGATAGATACCTAGTTCTGTTCAGGTCCCAAATTTAGGGTGATTCAACAACAACTGTTTTTCAAAGAGATTACTTTTGATTTAAAAGTGTAAATAAAAAATTTACGTAAGCACATAGGAATGCATTATGAAAAGTATATTAACTGGTATGTCATTTGGTATTGCTAAAGAAGGAATACCCTTTATATTATTTTTTGCTTTTTGCACCTTTATCTTTGCATTAATAGATTTTAAAATTTTGTGTATTTTATTTTTGGCATTGACCTTTTTTGTGTTGAATTTTTTTCGTGATCCAGAAAGGTATCCCCCATGTGATGAAAATGTAGTTGTAAGTCCGGCTGATGGAAAAATAGTTGAAATAAAGAAGGTCTTGGATCCCATAAAGGGGATTGAAAAATTAAGGATTTCTATTTTTATGAATATTTTTAATGTCCATGTAAACAGATCTCCTGTATCTGGTGAGGTACAACAGATAAAATACATACCAGGAAAATTTTTTAATGCATCATTAGATAAATCTTCTGAAAAAAATGAAAGGAATTTAATCTCTATCAAAACAAAATATGGAGACTTTACAGTTGTTCAAATTGCAGGCCTCATTGCCAGGAGAATTGTGTGTTGGATAAAGAAAGGAGATAAACTTACAATTGGGCAAAGGATTGGAATGATAAAATTTGGATCAAGAGTTGACCTTTATCTTCCTTCTGGCTATGAAATTATAATAAATAAAGGCCAAAAGGTTGTTGCTGGACTAACTATTTTGGCAAAAAAACAAGGAAAAGATTATGAAAAAAAATAAACGCACACCCATTGGTTATTATGTTATCCCAAACTTGCTCACAACAGCCAGTATGTTCACTGGATTTATAGGGATTTTATATGCTATTTCAGGTAAGTTTTATCATGCAGCCATGGCAATACTTATAAGTTGCGTATTTGATGGCCTGGATGGAAAGGTTGCCAGGCTCACCAGGGCAAGCTCTGATTTTGGGATACAGATGGATTCATTGGCAGATTTAATAGCCTTTGGAGTAACGCCAGCAATTACTGTGTATCTCTGGAAATTACATTATTTTGGAAGGCTTGGGATTGCAATCTCCTTTCTTTTTCTGGCGTGTGGAGCCCTTAGACTTGCGAGATTTAATCTAATGGCCATGAGAAAAGATATATATGATCCCAAATTTTTTATGGGACTGCCTATACCCGCTGCTGCTTGTTTTCTGGCAACCTTTATCTTGTTCTCAAAATGGGCAGCCTTTGATAATTTATTTTCAGAAAAAGCAGTAGCGTGCTTTTTGCTCACATCAACATTTTGTCTGTCCTTGCTTATGGTTAGCAAGGTAAAATATTATTCTTTTAAAGACTTAAGTTTGTTTAAAGCAAGGCCATTTACATCGTCTGTTTTAGTGGTACTTCTCTTTGTACTAGTTGGGTCTGAACCTTATTTAATCACCTTTTTGTTTTTTCTGTTTTATACCTTATACGGCCCAATTTATACCTATATATATCAGCCTTTTCATAAAGATCGCCCTTTGCTTAGAGGGCTTGCAAAGCGCAAGTCCTCATAAAATAAAACTCAATCACACAAATATGTTAGTATAGGAAATTCAATAAAATTAAAAAGTTAAATTTAAGCTTCCAGGGAGAAAACATATGTCTGAGAAAATATATATTTTTGATACAACCTTAAGGGATGGAGAACAATCCCCAGGCGCCACAATGAATACAGAAGAGAAGAAAAGACTTGCCAGACAATTAGATAATCTTGGTGTTGATGTAATAGAAGCTGGTTTTCCCGCAGCTAGTGAGGGAGATTTTGAGGCTGTTAAAGAAATTAGTAAAGTGGTAGAAAATGCGCAGGTAGCTGCCCTTTGTAGGGCATCTGACGCAGATATTGATAGGGGCTTTGAAGCAATCAAAGGTGCCCGTTATCCCAGAATCCATACATTTATTGCCACGTCAGATATACACATGCAGCATAAATTGGGAATGAGTAGAGAAGAAGTTATAGCTGCGATAAAAAAATCTGTGTCACGGGCCAGGGAATACACCCACAATGTTGAATTTTCAGCAGAAGATGCCTCGCGCTCTGATTGGGATTTCCTGGTACAAGTAGTTGAAACTGCAATTGATGCAGGCGCTACCACAATAAATATACCAGATACAGTTGGTTATGCCCAGCCAGAAGAATTTGGGGATTTAATTAGATATCTAAAGAAAAATGTTAAAAATATAGACAATGCAATTTTAAGTGTCCATTGTCACAATGACTTAGGTCTTGCAACTGCCAACACCCTGGCTGGTATCAGGGCAGGGGCAAGACAGGTGGAAGTAACCCTGTGCGGGATTGGAGAGAGGGCAGGAAATACTGCCTTAGAAGAGGTAGTAATGGCCCTTCATGTAAGAAATTCCTATTATGGATTTGAGACCAACATAAAAAAAGAACTCCTCTATCCAGCATGTAGATTACTCTCCATGATTATTGGTATGCCTATACCCGCATATAAAGCAATTATTGGTGGAAATGCCTTTGCCCATGAAGCAGGAATCCATCAACATGGCGTCTTAAAAAATAGACTCACCTACGAGATCATGACCCCAGAATCAATAGGCAGGCCACCATCAGAACTGGTTTTGGGAAAACATTCTGGAAGACATGCGTGTAAACAACAGCTAGAAAACCTCGGTTATAAACTAACTCCAGAACAGCTAGATAAGGTATTTAAGGCAGTTAAGGACTTAGCAGATAAGAAAAAACAGATCTTTTTGGAAGACTTAGAGGCCTTAGTTTTAGAGGAAATATACAGGATACCAGATAAATACAAATTAAAATATCTCTGTTCTATCTCAGGAAATATGGCAATACCCACTGCCACCTTAAAAATGGAGATCGATGGGATGGACGAGCAGATATCAGAATTTGGGGTTGGTCCTGTTGATGCAGTATTTAATGCTATAAGTAAGCTCATAGGAAGACAACCAAAATTGGTTAAATTTTCCATTAATGCAATTACAGGTGGAACAGATGCCCAGGGTGAAGTGACTGTAATACTAGAAGAAGGAAATAAGACTGCCATAGGAAGGGGCTCTGATCCAGATATCATAGTGGCAAGTGCAAAGGCCTATATTAATGCATTGAATCGTCTCGCCCGAAAACAGGAGGAAAAAGTATGGGCAAAGGTTTAGTTCAAAAGATATTAGAACAACATACAGACCAAAAGGATTTTTCAGTTGGTCAGATCATACAGTGTAAGGTATCTAAGGTGCTGGCAAATGATATCACAGCGCCTCTTGCGATAAAATCAATGGAAAAAATGGGAGCAACAAAAGTATTTGACCCTGAGAAAGTAATACTTGTCTGCGACCACTTTACCCCAAATAAGGACATAGATTCAGCAGAACAGGTGAAGATAGTCAGGGAATTTGCCAAAAAAATGGGGATTAAATATTATTTTGAAGGCGGAGACGTTGGTGTAGAACACGCCCTGCTTCCAGAACTTGGATTAGTTGAACCTATGGATATTGTTGTTGGCGCAGACAGCCACACATGCACATATGGAGCCATTGGAGCATTTGCAACAGGACTTGGTAGCACTGACATAGCAGCTGCAATGGTATTAGGTGAGACATGGTTTAAGGTACCTCCAACCATATATGTAGAGCTTAAAGGTAAACTACCTGAATTTGTTCAGGGAAAAGATATAATCTTAAATCTAATTGGAAATATAGGAGTAGATGGGGCCTTATATAAGGCATTGGAATTTGGAGGGGATACATTAAAAGAATTAAATATTGAAATGCGTATGACCATAGCCAATATGGCCATAGAGGCAGGAGGAAAAGTAGGACTATTTCCCATTGATGATATTACAAAAAAATATATGGACGAGAGGGGAAAAAAGATCCAGGAATGTGTATATCCAGATGAGGATGCCAGCTACGAAAAAAAGATAACCATTGAAGTTGACCAGCTATCGCCTCAGGTTGCATGTCCACACCTTCCTGAAAATGTAAAACCTGTAGAAGAAGTGAAGGGAGTAAAGGTTGATCAAGTAGTAATTGGTTCGTGCACAAATGGCAGGATTACTGACTTAAGACAGGCAGCAGAAATTTTAAAGGGAAGAAAAGTCAAAAAACATGTAAGATTAATAATACTTCCCGCAACTCCAAATATTTATAAACAGGCCTTAAAAGAAGGGTTGATAGAAATCTTTCTTGATGCTGGCGCAGTTGTAGGTCCTCCAACATGTGGCCCCTGTCTTGGTGGACACATGGGGATACTTGCGTCAGGGGAAGTGGCTGTGGCCACAACTAATAGAAATTTCAAAGGCAGAATGGGGAGTTTGGATAGTTTTGTATATTTATCAAACCCTTATGTAGCAGCAGCCAGTGCTATTTGTGGTGAAATAGTACATCCTAAAATAGTCATAGGAACTAGTGATTAGAAGGGTTCTAGTTTTTGAGTCCTGAACATAGAACAATAAAAGAGGTAGGTTATGGAATTTAGAGGCAAGGTACATAAATTAGGGGCGCATATAGATACCGATGCTATTATTCCTGCACGTTTTCTGGTTACAACTGATGTTAAGGAGCTTGGTGGTCATTGTATGGCAGGCATAGACCCAAAGTGGGTAAAAAAAGTATCAGAGGGCGATATAATAGTTGCTGGCCCTAATTTTGGTTGTGGATCATCCAGGGAACACGCTCCACTTGCCATATTGGGTGCAGGGATTCCATTGGTTATTGCCCATAGCTTTGCAAGGATATTTTATAGAAATGCTTTTAATATGGGCCTTCCCTTGATTGAAATAGGAGATATGTGGGAAAATATTGATGAAGGCGATGAACTTAAAGTTAATCTAGTGAAAGGGGAAATTCAAAATTTAACTAAAAACCAGGTTATAAATACTCCAAAATTACCAGATTTTATGTTAAATTTATTGAAAGTAGGTGGACTTATTGAATATGTAAAAAACAAGATAAAGGGGAATTAGAGGTGGAATTAAAAATCTGCGTCCTTCCTGGAGATGGAATAGGCAAAGAGATAGTGGCCCAGGCAGAAAAGGTCCTAAAAAAAGTAGCAAAAAAATTTGACCATGAGATTTATATTGACCACGCACTAATTGGCGGCTGTGCCATAGATGAGTACGGAGAGCCACTTCCTCAAGAAACAATAGACAAATGTCTAAAAGCAGATGCAGTCTTACTTGGAGCAGTGGGCGGACCTAAGTGGGATAATATAGACCATAACTTAAGACCAGAAAAAGGGTTACTTGGTATTAGAAAGGCACTTGGGCTGTTTGCCAATCTCAGACCTGCAAAGGTTTTTGAGGAATTAAAAGATGCATCCTGCCTTAGATCAGAGATAGTTGAAAAGGGCATTGATTTAGTAGTTGTAAGGGAGCTTACTGGAGGGATCTATTTTGGTGAACCTAAGGGCATTGAAATAAGAAATGGGGAGAGATTTGGATATAATACAATGGTATATTCAGAAACAGAAATTAGGCGAATAGCAAGGGTAGCCTTTGAAATTGCCAGAAAAAGAAACAAAAAGGTATGTTCTGTAGATAAGGCCAATGTTTTAGATGTCTCTAGACTCTGGAGAGAGGTAGTAGAAGATGTAGCTAAAGAATATCCAGACATTGAGCTTCAACATATGTATGTGGATAATGCAGCCATGCAACTTGTAATAAATCCTTCTCAATTTGATGTAATTGTTACTTCAAATTTATTTGGAGATATTTTATCTGATGAAGCATCCATTATTACTGGATCTATAGGAATGCTCCCATCTGCATCTATAAAAGATTCTAATAGTCCAGGCCTATATGAACCAATACATGGATCAGCTCCTGATATTGCCGGCCAAAACAAGGCAAATCCTTTGGCAACAATATTATCATTGGCCATGATGTTCACATATTCATTTTCCCTGGAAAAAGAGGCTAAATCTATTGAAAATGCAGTAAACAGGGTACTTTCAGAGGGTTATAGGACCCAGGATATTTATACAAAGGGGTTTAAACTTGTATCGTGTTCAGAGATGGGAGATTTAGTAGCTTCTTATATTTAAGAATTTTCTCTATGACTTTGATATTTTAAGGAGGAAAATAATGGCAAAACAAAAAGAGAGTCAGATAGAGCCTAAAATAGATGTCAAGTTACAAGAAAAGGTCAAGACCAAAGTTGTTGCTTCTACTGAAGATTTAACAAAAAAATTGGTACTCAGTGGAAGCGAAATTGTCCTTTTGGGGAAGCAAGGGGAATATCTGGTTGGAGGGAAGAACTACAATACAGCTATTATTAGCCAGATTGAAGGGATAAGGACACCGCAATTTCGGGCAATATCTGCCAAGGCATTTCATAAATTATTGGATGAAACAAATGTTAATGCAACCTTGATCAGAGAAATTGTTGAAAGGGAATATGAGCAGGTGGACTGGAATAGCGTTGAAGTAAACAGTGATCCAGAATTTTTGAGAAAATTTGTCAGAAAAACTGCAGCAAAGGTAAAAAAACTACAGGAAAAAGAAGGACAGAGGCTTATCAAGTTAAGAAAATTTATAAACAACGTGGTTGAAGGATTTGCCACCTCTCCTGAGGGCATTGACCAGTTGAGAAAACGTTCAGTACTCGTCCAGGTTGCTATCTTGTCTGTGGATTTACCTGAGGAGGTAAAGGAGGCTGTTCGTCAGGCATATAGGGATATTTGCAAAGAAGTTGGAGAAGAAAACGTAAGAGTGGCTGTTAGATCCTCTGCTGCAGGTGAAGACAGTGCTAAAAAGGCATTTGCTGGGCTCCAGGACACCTACTTAAATATAACATCAGAAGATGAAGTAATAGTTGCCTATCAATGGGACTGTGCATCAGCTTATAATCTTCGTTCAATGACATATAGAAGAGAAGCAATTCTAGATGCAGTGGATCTTGCTGAAAAAACTGGTGATGATACCATTGCTGAAAATGCAAAAAAAGAATGGGCTATTGAAAATACATCTCTGTCAGTTTGTATAATGAGGATGATTAATCCAGTGATTTCTGGAACAGCTTTTTCTGCTGATACAGCCACTGGTTGTAGGGGAACTGATAGAAATGATCTTGTATCCATTGATGCAAGTTATGGTCTTGGGGAGGCAGTTGTATCTGGAATGGTCACCCCTGATAAATATTATGTGTTTCAAAGGGATGATGGGCAAGAGGTAGTAATCAGACAAATGGGTAAAAAAGACAAAAAAATTGTATACAAAGACGATGGAAGCGGAACTGTTGTTGTAAGTCTTCCAGAAGATGAAGTGTATAAGTGGTCCCTCTCACTTGCCCAGGCAGAAGAAGTGGCCAGGGGTGTCAGAAAGATAAGCCAGGCCTATGGCGGAATTATAATGGATACTGAGTTTTGTATAGATGAATGGGATAGACTCTGGTTTGTTCAGGCAAGGCCTGAAACTAGATGGAATATTGAGTTTGAAAAACACCCATACACCATCTATATGAAAAGATTGGAAGTAGATCCCAAGGCCTTAGAGCATGCTGAGGTTCTCCTTACTGGAAATGGTGCATCCAGGGGGGCAGGTAGTGGTAAAGTAAGATTTTTACGCTCCGCCCTGGAATTAAATAAGATTAACAAAGGGGATATACTGGCTGCTGAGAGGACAGATCCTGATATGGTGCCAGGGATGAGGATAGCTTCTGCAGTACTTGCAAGCGCAGGTGGAGATACATCCCATGCTGCTATCACTTCCAGAGAATTGGGAATACCTTCAGTTATTGGTATAAATAAAGTTGAATCATTAAGGGCCTTAGATGGCCAGGAAGTAACTGTTGATGGTTCAAGGGGAAAAGTGTATAGGGGAGCACTTCCTCTAATAGAAGTTGGGGGAGAGGTAGATGTATCTAAACTCCCACCAACCAAGACAAAAATAGGCTTAATACTTGCAGATGTTGGACAGGCAATGTTTCTCTCCAGACTGAGATACTCTCCTGATTTTGAAGTAGGACTCTTGCGCGCAGAATTTATGTTGGGAAATATAGGCGTGCACCCAATGGCACTTGAAGCCTATGATAATGGGACGCTCAATATCTATGTTGATGAAAAATTAAAAGAACTTGATAATGAGCTTACAAAGATAATAAAAGAACAACTGGACAATGGAATTTTGACCTTTGATCTTAATTTAAGAAAGTATGTAGGAATAATTTCTGGTCTAACAGACAAAATAGAGGAACTCAGTGCAAAGGTTACAGCAGGAAGAGAGGAAGAGCTGGCAGTTCAAAGAAAAATAAGAGAATGCGACAGGGCACTGGATTCATATTTAGAAAATGCAACACACTATTTAAATGAAATAAAGACATCAACTGATATCAAAGAACACATTGCCTATGTAATGGGTTACTATGATAAATTACTTACCCTTGGAGATTCCCCTGAAGATAGACAAAAGAAAGAAGAAATTGAGGAGAACATCAATTTTCACTATGAGAGAATAAAAGATGATCCAGAGGTTAGACATGTAATTGAGAGGATAAAAAAGTTAAGGGAAGATGTTGCCCAAAAAGTAGGTCTTGGCCAGAGGATGGACGATGTAAGGAACTTGCCCAAGAAAATCGCAAATCACATCAGGAGCAAAGGATATAGGACAGGAAAAGAATTATATGTACAATCCCTTGCACAAGGGCTGGCCCTTTTTGCAATGGCATTTTATGGCAGGGAAATTATCTATAGGACCACAGACTTTAAAACCAATGAATACAGAAATCTCGTAGGCGGGCTTTTGTTTGAGCAGGTAGAAGACAATCCAATGTTAGGATATAGGGGTGTTTCCAGAAACCTCCATGACTGGGAAATAGAGGCATTTAAATTGGCCAGGGGCGCATATGGTGGTAAAAATTTGTGTTTGATGTTGCCCTTTGTAAGGACCCTGGAAGAAGCAAGGTCCATGAAAAGATATTTAGAACATGTCCACAACCTAAAAAGTGGTGAAGATGGACTAAAGATTATTCAGATGTCAGAAATCCCCAGTAATGCAATTCTAGCAAAAGAATTTATCAAGGAATTTGACGGATTTTCCATTGGTTCCAACGATATGACCCAGCTGGTCCTTGGAACAGATAGGGATAATCCCAGACTTAGAAAGGTATATGATGAAGAAGATCCAGCAGTAGTATGGGCTATTTTAACTACTATTTTCACAGGGCAAAAATATGGCAAAAAAGTTGGCTTCTGCGGCCAGGGTGTGTCTAATAGTAAAATAATTAGAGGGCTTGTTTGCATTGCAGGCATAGTTTCAGCATCAGTAGTGCCTGATACATATGCCCAGACCAAATACGATGTATATGAACTTGAGCAAGAAAATATACAGTTGAAAGATCTCGGAAAATGGTTAAAGCAACAACACTTTGAAAGATTATGTAATATTTTAAAAGAGGAAGGATATGGACACATAATTAAACAAAATACTACAGCTGCTGACATACTCCAGTGGTATGAAGGAGAGATAAACAGACTTAGCAGACAACTTTATAATAATCTCCAAACACCAAAAGAGCAATTTTACAGAAATGAACTGGAATCCTTTAGAGATAAATTGCATAAACCAGTAATTTATGCCAATTGGGATTGGGATCAAACTGTACTGGATGCATTACACCAGGCAGGCTTTTCCTCTTTTGAAGAGCAGGAAGAGGCATTAAAGAGACAGAGAGAAAAGTATAGTCACTAGTGGTTGGGTAGTGGGTATATGGGTATATGGGTGTATGGGTTGATGGGTACATGAGTTAATGGGTGTATGGGGTAAAGGATTGAATCTAACAAATTAAGTGCGTGAGGAGAAAATACGACAACACAAATGATCATGAGATTGACTCAGGATTGAAATATAAAGTTACTAATCTCGCAAAAAAAAGAAAGTCTTAGTGAGCTTGTCCGTGAGCTCCGTGAAAATTATATAAAAGAGAGAGATAATGAAGGCATATTTTAGTGACATAGGGATTCGACTTTACCTTGGTGATGTATTAGAAGTTTTAAGTAAATTGCCAGAGGAAAGTATTGATTTGATTTTTGCTGATCCGCCATATAATCTTTCAAATGATGGATTTACTTGTCACGCTGGTAGAAGAGTAAGTGTCAATAAGGGCGAATGGGATAAAAGCAAGGGAGTAGAGGAAGATTTTCAGTTCCACTATAGGTGGATTGAGGCATGTAAGAGGATTTTAAAACCAAATGGAACCTTATGGATATCTGGAACATACCATTCAATATATTCATGTGGTTTTGCCCTTCAAAAACAGGGCTGGCATTTTATCAATGATATATGCTGGTTTAAACCAAATGCCTCACCAAATTTGTCTTGTAGAATGTTTACTGCCAGTCACGAAACACTGTTATGGGCAAAGAAGAATAAAAAAGCCAAACATACTTTTAATTATGATTTAATGAAAAATGGTAATTGGGATGGCGATTTTATCAAAAAGCCTAATAAACAAATGAGAAGTGTCTGGGCCATCAATACTCCTAAAAATGAAGAAAAAAGATATGGCAAACATCCAACACAAAAACCTGAAGCATTATTGAAAAGAATTATTTTAGCTTCAAGCAATGAAGGAGATATTGTTCTTGATCCATTTTGTGGTAGTGGGACTACTGGAGTTATTGCAATACGCTATAAAAGAAAATTCGTAGGAGTGGATTCGGAGAAAAAATATTTAGATGAATTGGCAATCCCAAGATTAAAAGATGAAATAAGAAAGAGAAAACAAAGGGTTTTATTAAACGTTGCATCTATGAGAGAAAACATTGCTGAGTACGGACTAATACCATAAAATTAAAAAAAATATGAAAAAAATATGTGAGATTTCAGGATTATCTGAAGATGAGTTCTTCACTTACTTTATAAAAACTTTAAAAATAAAAATTACGAAGTGGGACTATTTTGTCAATTGGAAAAAAGTGATAAAAAATGTAGAACCCATTGAAAGAGAATTGAATCTTTTAAATTATTTAATTGGAAAGGAAGACTTTATTAGAGAAGCTTCTACCCTTATTTTTGATTATCCACAAATAATAAAAGCAATTCCTAAACTTTTAGCAATTAGAGAAAATTCCATAGAGGTGTTAGTTGATGTATCTAATTTCATATATGAAGTTTTTGATTTTACTACCAATAAACCTAGCAAAGAAGAAGCTACCAAGTTTGCAAAGTTTTTATTAAATTCAGGATTAGGAGAACTCTTAAAAAATCGAAAAATCAAAAATCTGGTAGATTATGTAACGGGGGTTGAAGTCGGTTTAGACACTAATGCAAGAAAAAATCGAACAGGAAGTTTAATGGAATCAATTGTGGAAGTTTATGTAGCTGATGCCTGTTTATTTTGTAATGCAGATTATATAAATCAAGCAAATGCATCAAAAATAAAAAATAAATGGGGAATAACTATTGAAATAGATAAATCTTCAAGGCAAATTGATTTTGCTATAAATAAAAACAATAAACTTTACTTTATTGAAACAAATTTTTATGGAGGAGGTGGATCGAAACTAAAATCCACCGCTGGTGAATATATTACAATGAGTCAGTTTTGGAATAAACAAGGAATAGAATTTATATGGGTTACAGATGGGCAAGGATGGAAAAATACACAACTTCCATTAAAAGAATACCTTGCTCAGGCTGACTACTTGTTGAATTTAGAGATGCTACAAAAGGGATTTTTGAAAAAAATATTGGAAAAATTCTAACAAGATGCTCAGGATGAGTGCTTAGTTGCTGATGGATTTTGGTGACAGGTTAAATTTTAGAAAATTCATAACTTCTCGTAAAAAAATAGTATAAGACGAAAATGGTTATCCACCAAATGTGATAAGTCCGTATAAGGAATCTTTAGAATTGGAAGAAGTTTTAGTGCTTGATCATGAAAAAAAGTTATGGGACGCTTGAACACAAGCGTGTAACGGAAGAGGAAAGTTCAAAGACGAGCTTTGTGTGAAATTTAAATAAAGTATGAACTTGTTGTATATAAATGACTATTGTGGTTATATAGCCAAGTTTATGAAGTTAGATTTTAGGATAAGAAGAGAAAGAATGGTTAAAGAGCAGGTTATTGACAAAGGCATTAGAGATCCTGCTGTTATAGAGGCCTTGTTAAAGGTAAAAAGGCATGAATTTGTAGATGAGGCCCTGGCTGATAGGGCATATTCCAAAGATTCTCTTCCAATTGGATATGGCCAGACCATTTCCCAACCATATATTGTGGCAAAAATGACCCAAGCACTTGAAGTTGCACCAGGAATGAAAGTTCTGGAAATCGGGACTGGTTCAGGATATCAGGCTGCAGTACTTGCTGAAATGGGGGCAGAAGTATATAGTGTGGAAAGAATTAAGCCCCTTTATATAAATGCCTTAAATCGAATGACCAAATTGAGATACTTCAATGTGAAACTAAAATTAGACGATGGAACATTGGGTTGGCCTGAATTTGCACCATTTGATAGAATAATTGTTACAGCTGGGGGTCCAAAGCTTCCTTCTCCCTTACTTGAGCAGCTCAAGGATCCTGGTATCTTAGTGATCCCAATGGGAGGTATTCAAAGAAAGCAACGTCTCATTAAAATTATAAAAAAACAGGGTAAATATTTTAAAAAAGACCTTGGTCCTGCACAATTTGTGGAATTAGTGGGTAAACATGGATGGATGAAAGGAGATTATAACGGGATAAATTAATGATAAGATTTTTTTCATTTTTCATCATTGTCTTTATTTTAGCATCTAGTTTTTCAAATGCAGGAACTATATATTTTTACAAGGATAAAAATGGAGTTTTACATTTTACAGACATTCCAGATAATCCCAAATACAGACCTTTTATCTCTGAATCCAGTTTTATCAATAAAAATCAATTTGAATACAATCTTATCAATAAAAATCAAATAGAGAAAATTTTAAAAAGGTATTGTGAAATATATAATGTAGATTATAATCTTGCCTATTCTATATTAAAGGTAGAATCTAATTTTAATCCCTACGCAGTTTCAAAAAAAGGCGCCAAGGGCCTAATGCAGATTGTGCCAGTCACTCAAAGAGAACTAAAGATCTTCTCACCATTTGACCCAGAAGAAAATATTGAAGGCGGGGTTAGATACATAAGAAAATTAATGGATAAGTTTGGTAGAATAGAACTAGTTATAGCTGCGTATAATGCTGGACCAAATGCAGTTATAAAATATAATGGGATTCCACCTTATAGAGAGACTAAAGATTATGTAAAAAAAGTATTAAGATTGTATAAAAGACTAAAGAATAAAAACTATATTTTAACCCTATCCAAAGAAAAAAAATGATTGTCCATGGAGGACATAATGCTTAACAAAGCCAATCAAATGACATTACTTCGTATTTTGGCAATTCCCTTTATAGTGGTGCTTTTGTATTTTCCATCTAAATTTTCCTGCACCATCGCTACAATAATATTTATCCTGGCATCTATTACAGATTTTTTAGATGGATTTTTAGCAAGAAGATATAATTTAATAAGCAATGTTGGAAAATTTCTGGATCCCTTAGCAGATAAATTGCTTATTATGTCTGCCCTTGTAATGCTCACATATTTAAGATGGGTACCTGCCTGGATATCAATTTTAATAATAGGCAGGGAAATAATGGTAACTGGTCTAAGAGCAATAGCATCTGAAAAGGGAATGGTGATAGCTGCGGATAAGTATGGAAAATTAAAGACTATATTTCAAATTATAGCGCTCAGTCCCATTATCTTTCACTACCAAATAAAGGGGTTTGATCCATCATACTGGGGTAATATCTTGCTCTATATTGCACTTGCTTTAACTCTGTTTTCTGGTGTAAATTATATATGTAAATTTTTAAAAGAAGTAAGTTAAGATTTAAAGTGGAGAATATATATGGCACAAATTGATGCTTTTTTTAAAATGATGCATGAGGTGGGTGCATCGGATCTGCACCTATCATCAGGATCCCAGCCAATAATCAGACTTCATGGGGACTTACAAAGGGTAAAATATAAAGTCCTGGAGCATGAAGAATTAAAAAAGATGCTCTATGAAATAACACCTGAGTCAAAGATAAAAGAATTTGAAGAGACTGGAGACATTGACTTTGCATACGAGGTTCCAAATATTGCCAGATATAGGGCAAACTTTTTTTTACAAAGCAGGGGTATTGCTGCTGTATTTAGGGAGATACCACAAAAGATCTTGACCATTGATGAGCTGGGACTACCGCCAATCCTAAAAAATTTAACAATGCTGCCCAAGGGGCTTGTTTTAGTTACAGGCCCAACTGGAAGTGGTAAATCCACTACCCTTGCCGCTATGATCGATTATGCCAATAGAAATAGAAAGGATCACATATTGACCATTGAAGATCCAATTGAATTTGTGCATAAGCCTATTAATTGTCTTATAAATCAAAGAGAAGTTGGCAGGGACACCAGAAGTTTTAAAGCAGCCCTAAGGGGTGCATTACGTGAAGACCCGGACATTATTCTAGTTGGTGAGATGAGAGATTTTGAGACCATAGCCCTTGCCCTGGAAGCTGCTGAAACAGGGCATCTTGTGTTTGGAACATTACATACAATCTCAGCATCAAAGACAATTGACAGAATTATAGAGGTCTTTCCTTCTGAGATGCAAGGCCAGATCAGGTCATCTTTAGCAGATTCCCTACGAGGGATAATTGCACAAAACCTGTTTAAGAGGATAGACAAAAAGGGAAGGGTCGCTGCCCTGGAAATTTTAATAGCTACCCCAGCCGTGAGAAACTTAATAAGAGAAAATAAGGTATTTCAAATCAATTCCATGATTGAAACTGGAAGGAAATATGGAATGCAGTCCCTGGATGATGCCATTATGAAACTCCTTGAAAAAGGCATAATTGATCCTGAGCAGGCATATAACAAGGCAGTAAATAAAGAAAAATTTAGACCATTTTTATCTGAACCTCCAAAAGATTTTACAGAAGTTTAAAAAACAAAAAGCTACTCGCTGGAGACTAAAATATGTTAAGATCACAACTAGACCATATGGTAGGGCAAATTTTAGATTATGCACCCAATACCTCAGACATAATATTTACAGTTGGGAAAAAAATCCAGGCAGAAGTGGATGGAGAACTTAGTGACATTCCAGTTAACCCAGATCCAGGGAAATTAAAGCCGTGGCAAATTGATTGCATTGTTGAATGTCTTTTAAATAGGAACATGAAACTCTATGAAGATTTAATAAAAACAGGATCTTGTGATTTATCTTATGAACTTAGAGGAAGGTCAAGATTCAGGGTGAATGTGTTCAATCAAAAGGGCTCCCTGGCAATAGTTATGAGAAAACTCTCAATGGAACCACCATCTATTGAACAATTGGGGCTGCCTGAAATATTTTATCAAATGGCAAAGGAAAAGTTTGGATTGATCTTGGTTACTGGTGCAACAGGGACAGGTAAATCAACTTCCCTTGCAGCTTTGATTGATTACATCAATTCTACTCAAAAAAAACATATCATTACTCTAGAAGATCCCATAGAATTTATACACCCCCACAAAAAAGCCACTATTAACCAGCGAGAGTTGGGGATAGACTTTGATACATTTGCTTCAGGCCTTAGAGCTGCCCTTCGTCAGGCACCAAAAATCATCCTTGTTGGTGAGATGAGGGACAGGGAAACTGTTGAAATAGCCCTGGAGGCTTCAGAAACTGGACATTTGGTTTTGGGCACCCTTCATACATCAGATGCTGGACAAACGGTGAACAGAATAATAGGAATGTTTGACCTTGCAGAAGAAAGGCTTATTAGGGGTCGGTTATCTGAAAGCTTAAAATATGTTGTATCTCAAAGACTTCTCCCCAAAAAAAAGGGAGGACGTGTGGCTGCCTTTGAAATTATGGTCAACAATATCAGAATAAGGGATTTAATTATCAATGGTGAACAAGGAGAAAAGACGTTTTATAATGTAATAGAATCTGGCTCCACATATGGAATGATCACCTTTGATCAATATATTGCAAAACTGTTTGAAGATGACATTATAACCGAAGAAGTAGCCATGCTAAATGGCTCTGACAAGGCGAGACTTGGACAAATGATTGACAAGATCAAGGCAAAGAGAGGGGAAAAGGTCAGTGATATAGAGGGATTAGAATTGGATTTAGAATATGAAAAAAGAATAACGGACTATAAATAAAGGATATTCTATGGAGATACAATGCTCAAACTGTAATAAAAAATTCAAAATACCAGATGAAAAGATTCCTAATGTAGCTAAATTTATTGTAAAATGTCCTGTATGTGGTTTTAAAATTCGTGTTGAAAGAAATCTTTACAATGAGTCTAAAGAAAATAGTATTGATCAAGCACTCAATTTACCGTCAGTTGAACCAGAAATGCATCCTCCAGGTTCAAAGGTTGCTTTTGTATTCTTAAAGGAAAAGGATTTATTTGACAAATTAGAGAAAATACTGAAAGAATTGGGATATATAATAAGCACTGCTTCAAACACACAAGAGGCGGTGGCAAAAATAAATCTTAACAGGTATAATATGATCGTAATTTCTGAAGTACCAGATACAAAGATGATTTTTAAAGAAATAGAACTTTGGCCAGGGAACTTAAGAAGACAAATAAATGTTATAGCCATGGGAAGTTCAGCAAAGACTTTTGATCCAAATAAAGAATTTATATTGGGTGTAAATTCCTATATTTCAACTGATGACTTTGAAAATATCGATGATTTAATCCAAAATGCAATTAAAAGGCATGAAGACTTTTTAATTCCATGGAATTTTGTGAATAAAAATGACTAGAAAAAAGACAAAATTAAAACTTCTAAGTTGGATAGATTTTATCCTTGAGACACAACCGATTTTTAATAGGGTTATTGGAAGGGAGTTTTTTGAAAAAGAATATGTATTTTTAAAAAACATGAAAAAGGATATTAATAATATAGAAATTTCTGAAAAGGAGCTTGAGAAAATAGAATATATTGCAAAGGATTTGTGTCGAGAAATTAACAATTGTATGTTAAATTTGACAAAATTAAAATATTTGCAAAATTAGATTGAGGGAAGAGGGAATAGGTTGAAGCTATTAAAGATTATTATTATTTTTCTTTTAATTGTGAATTTTTTTTTATTATATAAAGTTACAATGTCACCAAGTGGAATTATTAATTACCTAAAACTAAAAAAATTAAAAGAAAATTACGAAAAAAAAATAGAACTTCTTAATTTACACAATGTTGAACTGAGTCAAAAAATTCAGCTTATAAAAAATAATAGGGAATTTCAGGAAAAGATAATCAGGCAGAGGTTGCATTTTGGAAGAAAAAATGAACTTATTTATATCAGAGTAAACTAATTCCAATATGTTATTCCAGGATTAAAATATGGATTTAGATGAAAGGATAAAACTATTTGAAGAGATCCTAGAACAAGATCCCTCATCTAAACTTTTTTTCCAGCTTGCTAAATTATATCTTGAAAAAAACAAGATAGATAAATCCATATCTACTTTAAAAATTGGATTAGATAAACATCCAGAACACATTGAGGCCCGTCTCCTTTTGATAGATCTTCTTACAAAAAATAATATGGACAATGAGGCCAATTTACATATTGAAAAAATTCATTGTATACTTACTAACTACACCTCTTTCTGGAAAAAATGGGCGGAATTACTATCTAAAAATGGAAATTATGATTTAGCTCTGCTAATTTTTGTTTTGAGCATAGTATTTAAAGATGGAAATTTACCCAGTATAAGTAAGGCCATTTACGAATATCTAACAGGACACGACCTTTTAATATCTAACAAAGAAACTCCATTAGAAGAAAAATCAAAATATGAAAAGAAAAAGCAAAAAATTGAAGAGGGTGAAGAGAAAAGCCAGGCTGAGACAGAGGATCAGACAAATGAAGAAATAGAATTTAAAACCAAAACCATGGCAGATATATTAATGGCCCAAGGAGATTATAAAGGTGCCATTAATATTTACAGGGAACTATTGGAAAAAGAAACTGATGAAACAAAATTAATTGAACTCAAAAAATGCATTAAAGAGGCTGAACAAAAACTTTCAGCTGCACCAGCTGCTAGGGGGCAAGTAAAGGCAAAACACAAGGCCAAAAAAAGGAGACTCCTAAATACCTTAAAAAAGCTGGCTGCACGATTAGAGGCCCGTGCAATTTAATCTAATCTGAGTTTGTTTTTTTCTTCAATATCTTCTATTTTTTCCTTTATTTTTTTTAAATCTTCATCAAGGGAGCGAATTTTTTCCTGATAAATCTTTTTTTCTTTTTCAAGGGCATTTATTTTCTTGTTTAAAGAATTAATTTTTTCCTTAAATTTTCTTTGAGATACAGATATCTGGGCGTTATTTTGTTGATAAATATAACCCAGTATCCAAAAAGATATCAAAAATAATATTATTGCAGAGATTGCTATGGACATCATTCATCCTTCCTTAATTTGTCCTTAACAATTTGGGCACCTTTGGGATCGAGCTTACCTAAAAGCACTAAGGCATCACTTATGGAAAAAGAAACATTGTTATTTTTTATAAACTCCTTGGCCTTTTGTATGTCGGAAGCAGACACTAATTTTTCCGACAACAAAATCTCTACCTCATTTGGCACTGCCTGCTCGTTTTTTCTTTCTTCCACCTCTTTTTTGTTTTTCAACTTCACATACTCTGCTTCTTTTTCCTTGAGTTCCTTTTTCAACATCTCCACTTCACCTTTCAAAGCCTCATATTTATCTTTGAGTCTGATATAGTCTTCCTCAAGATGAGAGGCACCATTTTTAAACTTTTCATTGATCTTTAGATAAATAAAAAAATCCACGGATACAACTACTATAACCATTAGAAAAATTATCCCCAATTCCATTTTTTTGCCCTTTTTTGGGTTGCCTTTTTTAGGTTAAAAAGGATAAAACCACGGAAAGCAAAAAGCAATATATCTCATGTGTTAAATATTAATAAACTTTTACCCCTTTTACAAATAAAAAAATGGATATGAGGAGAAAACATTTGAAAAAATTATTCCCTATATACTTATTGATTTTTATTTTAACAGGATGTTCAGTATGGTCAAAGGTTACCTATCTATGGCAGGGGCGTTTTTTAAAAGTGGATACAAATATTTCTAAAAAGAGATGGGAGCTTTCATTAGATGAGAAAAAATTAGCAGTTACTTTTTATAAATTTGATACTGAGCTTGACTACATAACCAATTCTTTAGAAAAGTTGTCAGACTCAAACTTTGGGGTAATATCTCAAAAAATTATCTCCAATAGGCCGTGGATCTTGGGGGTATATCTACTGGAAGGGACAAAGGATCATGTTACCCTAAAAAAGCAGGTTGGACAAAAACTCTGTGTAGAACCAGATAGACTTATTAAAGAGTACCCAGACCCATCTATAACTTCAATGACTTATTTAATTTATGATAACAAGATGGTCTTACTTAACCGTCAGAGAAAAGGAGAAGGAGAGTATAATCTTACATCTATTGTATTAAATATTAGAAAGTTGGCCTTTTATAAGTGCAACTTACTACAAAAATTTGCTGTTGTGGCAGATAAATATATAGTTATAGACAATGGAATTGAGAGATCAAATATTTTAGAAATTAAGTGGAATTCATTGATAAAAAGTAAAAGTAAGGGTATAATTCTAACAAAAAGAGGAAACTTTTATTGGATGGTAAGATTTTTAGGAAAAAAGCCAATTTTTTATTTAATTAAGGAATAAATATTATTACCTTAAGGAGGCCAGAGATGAGACAGGTAACTGTAATAGAACACCTTCTACTCCATCAGAAGCAGGTTCCCATGGCTACTGGACGTTTTACTAGACTCTTAAATGAGCTTATTTTGTCTGCCAAAATAATATCAAGAGAGGTGAACAAGGCAGGGCTAGTAGATATTTTAGGGTATACTGGAGATAAAAATATACATGGAGAACAGGTAACTAGATTAGATGAATATGCCCATAGGGTGATAGTCCACAGGATGCAAAGGGCTGGAGTTTTATGCGCAATGGCTTCAGAAGAGCACGCTGACCTTATCCAGATTCCTCATGGTTTGCCAGTTGGGGATTATTTTTTGGTATTTGATCCCTTAGACGGGTCTTCAAATATCGAGGCCAATGTTAACATTGGAACCATCTTTTCTATATACAGGGCAAAAAAGGAAAGGGTTGGCCCAGAGGTTGAGTTAAGTGATGTCCTTCAAAAAGGAATAGAACAAGTTGCAGCTGGCTATTTTATCTATGGACCATCTACCATGATGGTATATACAACAAAAGATGGCGGAGTCCATGGCTTTACCTTGGACCCAACTGTTGGCGAATTTCTCCTTTCCCATCCTGATATTAGAATTCCTGAGCAGGGCAAGATATATTCTGTAAACGAGGCATATTGGAACTACTGGGATGGAGCAACCCAGAAAGTTGTCTCGACCTTTAAAGATCCCAATAGTGATCTTGGTCGGTTGTACAGCCTGAGATATATTGGTTCTTTAGTTGCTGATTTTCACAGGACACTTCTATATGGTGGAATATTTATGTATCCCGCAGACTACAGGGACCCCAAAAAGCCCAGGGGAAAACTCAGACTACTATATGAGGCAGCTCCTCTGGCTATGGTGGTTGAACATGCAGGCGGAATGGCCACTGATGGTTTAAACCGCATCTTGGAGATAGAACCCCAGGAATTACATCAAAGAACACCACTTTTCATAGGCTCAAAAAAAGAGGTCGAGAAAGCCAGGGAAATATATAAAGAAAGCAAAAGTGAATAATTAAATCACATGAGTATATATCTTGGAATTGAAACCTCTTGCGATGATACAGGAATAGCTATTTTAAAGGATAATAACATAATTTGCGAAAAGCTCTTGTCACAGGAAGACATACACGCCATTTTTGGTGGCGTTGTCCCTGAAATTGCATCAAGAAATCATTTAGAATCTATGCCTATTTTGTTTATGGAGGCACTTAAAGAATCTTCCTTAGCTCCTGAAGACATCGATGTTGTCTGTGTTGCAAGGGGACCTGGACTTATGGGGAGTCTGCTCGTGGGCCTTGGATTTGCCAAAGGACTGTGTCTATCGCTTGATAGACCCCTAGTTGGCGTAAACCACCTTCATGCCCACATCCTAGCATGTCTTATTGAAAGTAAAATTGAATTTCCAGCACTTGGCCTCCTTATATCAGGGGGCCATACTCAAATATACAGGGTCCACGACCCTATAAAATTTGAGCTTTTAGGTAAGACCCTGGATGATGCTGTAGGTGAAGCATTTGACAAGACCGCTAAACTACTTAATCTTCCCTATCCTGGAGGGAAATATATAGATACGTTAGCCAACTTAGCTAGCCCTGATCCAAAAATGTTTCCACTGCCATATATAGATAATGATAATTTAGACTTTAGTTTTAGTGGACTTAAAACAGCAGTTCTAAATTTTTTAAATAATCATCCACAGATCAGATTAAAAAAAATGCCAACAAAACTAGACATAGAACAAATTAAAGATATTGCCCCTATGTTGTGTAAAGTATGTTCGTCCTTTAACCATAGTGTGGCAAAAACCTTGGTGATAAAGTTTGAGAGGGCTTTAAAAAAAATTAAAGGGGTAAAGTCATTATTGATTGCAGGAGGAGTTGCTGCCAATTCTATAATCAGAAATTATTTTTTGGATCTTGGAAATAAATATTCTCTTCCAGTATATTTCCCAGATAAAAGATTTTGTACTGATAATGGAGTTATGATAGCGAATGCTGGAAAGATTTTATATGAAAATGGATACATACACCCCATTGACATAGATGCAATCCCTAGAGGGAAACCTATTCCCTTTGACTATTTGAAAGTGAAAAAACAATAGTTGACAATGAACACATCTTGCTAATATCTATATATCAATCTTGCAGCAAGTTTTATAATATTTTTAATTTATAGGAGGAAATTATGGCAAATGCAGTTAGTGACAACAATTTTGAGACAGAAGTTTTAAAAAGTGAATTACCAGTGTTGGTAGATTTTTGGGCTCCATGGTGTGGACCTTGTAGGGCTATTGCACCTGTTGTAGAAGAGTTGGCCCAGGAGTATGATGGAAAAGTAAAAATAGTTAAAATGAATGTAGATGAAAATCCGTCAACCCCAAGTAAATATGGTATCAGGGCTATACCAACACTTATATTGTTTAAAAATGGTGAAGTGGTTTCCCAGGTTACTGGAGCTGTGGCCAAAAGTAACCTCAAAAAAATGATCGATGAAAAGGCGTTTTAGTGATGAAAGAATATGAAGCATTTGTAATTGGCGGAGGACCTGCAGGAATAACAGCATGTATGTATTTGTTAAGGGCTGGAGTTAAAATTGGCTGGACAGAAAAATTTGCCCCAGGAGGACAGGTCCTAAATACAGAGATTATTGAAAACTATCCTGGTTTCCCAGAAGGGATAAAAGGGTATGAACTCATGGAAAAAATGGAAAAGCACCTGTCCTCCTTTGAATTTGACAGGTTCACAGATGAAGTCATTAAAATAGAGCATGCATATAAGGACAACAAAATAAAACTCTCAGGTGAAGAAGTTAAAGCCAAGGCCGTTATAATTTGCACAGGAGCCAATCACAAAAAATTAGGGGTGCCAGGTGAAGAGGAATTTACAGGCAGAGGCGTATCTTATTGTGCCCTTTGCGATGGGATGTTTTTTAAGGACCAAGTAGTGGCCTGTATTGGAGGCGGTAATACAGCATTAGAAGAGTCCCTGTATCTGTCAAAATTGGCCAAAAAGGTATACTTAATACACAGAAGAGATCAATTTAGAGGATATAAAATCTATCAGGAAAGAGTCTTAAAAAATCCCAAAATAGAGGTTATCTATGACTCAGTGGTTGAAGAGATAAGGGGAAAAGACAATGTTGAAGAAATCCTTATATTAAACAAAAAAACTCAAAACAAAACAGAACTAAAAGTTGATGGAGTGTTTGTCTTTATTGGAATAGCACCAAACAGTAATTTTATCCCAAAGGATGTGGATGTTGACCCTAGAGGTTTTATAAAAACCGACAATGAAATGCAGACCAACCTGCCAGGAATTTTTGCAGCAGGAGATGTCAGAGCTAAAACTTGCAGACAGGTGGTCACTGCAGTTGGAGATGGTGCACAAGCAGCCCACTCTGCATACCTTTTTCTCCAAGAAAAAGATTGATTAAACTCTTTTGGATAAATTACATGAGAATGAGATTCATTATATTTAGCATATTTTTTTGCATGTTATTCTCTGGTTGTGGAGTTATAGATTATTATTTTTTAAAACCAAAGCCACAAACTCCCCTTGAACTCCTAGAAGCTGGACAGGATGCACTTAATGAAAAGAATTTTGATAGAGCAATTGAATATTTTCAAAAACTCAAGGATAAATACCCATTTAGTCCATATACAGTGAGGGCAGAACTTCTCCTTGCAGATAGTTATTTTTATGCAAAGAAATATGAAGAAGCTGAAACTGCGTATAAAGAATTTGAGTCCTTACATCCAGGTCATAAAAATATAGATTATGTAATTTTCCAAATAGGTATGTGTAATTTTTACCAAAAACCAAGTATTGACCTTCCTCAACTATGTATACATGAGGCAATTTCCTATTTTACCAAATTAATTGAAGCATATCCAAGATCTAAATATGTGCCTAAGGCAAAAAAACTCCTAAGAAGGTGTAGATACATCCTGGCAAAACATGAAATATATGTTGCCAATTTCTATTTTAGGACCAAAAGATACAAAGGGGCATGGAAGAGGTATTTATATATTCAACAAAATTTCCCTGAATTCAAGGATATAGTGGAATATTCAAAATACATGGCCAGGATTGCCTATATTAAATACGACCTAAAATCATCAGAAGAAAAAAGAGAAAAAGAATACGGAGGTTTGTGGACAAAAATAAAGAGATGGTTGTAGAAAAATTTCTTGAACAAAAAATTATTCAACCTCTAAATGAAGAGGAATTTGATATAGCTTTTGAAAGTATAGATGCATATGTAAAATCAATTATAAAAAAGTCAATTTCTTTGAATTATCTATTTCTCAAGAACAAAGTCTGCCAATATACATCTAAAAAAAAGACAGAAATAGATTTAGAAGAACTCAATATAATAGAACTTCAACAGACAAAAAGGGGTGTAGTAGTATTCTTATCAAGGGAATTTAGCTCTCCATCGCAACTCATTGGACTTTTACTAATTCCCAGAATACTGGGAATTAGTACTTTTGTCATAGGGAATTATAACAAGTGGCCTATAAATATATTGGTCACCCTGGAACTTTTGGGAGTCACTAATGTGTATAATGTCGTTGAGGATAAACTTTCTAATACCAACCTAACTATTGATCCATCTTGGTCATTTTTTTGCCTAGGAACAGCCTATGTGCCGTTGAATGACCACGTTAAACACCTAAGCTCGCCTAAATATGGCCTTGTGATAAATAGCGACAATGTTACCTCTTATATAAACAAAGAGCACATCCAAATAGCACATCCATCCCTATACATAACAGAGATATCTTATGACAATTTTAAGAAATCATACACAGAAGACAAAATCAAAGGTATTGATATTATTTATACAGATTGCAAAATAGATATAACAACTCCCTCATTTCCACGCCTTTTACTTGGAAGGGGTTTGGAAACTTTGTGGTTCTTCCCCCAGGTTGATATAAATGATTTTTTGGTAGAGCACTATACAATACTCACAAATAAACAACATAAAAATTCATTACTTTGTTTTTGATGTAATAGCTGTATTAATATTAGATTTTTGAAAATTTATTTTTCTTGATTTAAACATTGTTGTTGTAGTTATGGATCGCCTTTACCCATTTATATTTGATAAAAACATTGCTGATCCGGTAACGTCATATTTGACAGAAAAGGCATTAAACCCTTTAATTCCTTCCTTGACAGTTTCCATTTCCGTGTATAATTCAACTTTAATTTTGAATAAAATATTTTTAGGAGGAAAGGTCTATGGCTCATGAAATAAAACTAGTAAAGATAGTCACTGGAGACTATGTAATTGGAAAGTGGGTGGAGGAAGAAGGCAAGTTAAAGGATCCAGCTATTCTTCAGACAATACCAACCCAAAATGGCATATCAATGGCAATAATGCCCTTTGGATATCCCTTTGATCAAGAGATAGAGGGTGAAATTTCTAAGGATCATATTGTTTATTGGTATAAAAATATGCCTGCTGAGCTTGAGTCTAAGTATTTAGAGGCATCGAGTAATCTCACTATATCTTCCACTTCAGACCTGAAAAATCTGGAAAATATCATAGGAGGAGGTGGTCAAAAAGGTGGTAAGGTCACAAATATCTCTGATTTACTAAAAGGATAAAAGGATTAAAAGCCAATGCATTGAAAGAGTTAATTTAGATGCATTGGCTTTATTTTTTTTGATATGAAAGAGCTTCTCCCATTATTTGAAAATCCTTCCCATTATATTGGCCAGGAAGTGGGTAGTGTCCACAAATCAAAAGACATTCCCCTTAAGTGGTGTTTAGCTTTTCCTGATAAGTATCCTGTTGGCGTCTCATACTTTGGCCATCAGATTTTGTATTGGATTTTAAATTCAAAAGAAGATATCTGGGCCCAAAGGGTCTATGCCCCGTCAAAACAGGTGGCAACACTCCTTAGAAAAAAAAATAAGGCCCTCTGTACCCTAGAAGGGGATATGCCCTTAACTTCCATGGATATAATTGGTTTTAGTATTACCCATGAACTATGCTATACTACTATTTTGTATATGCTGGATCTTGGGAATATTCCTATTTTAGCTAAGCATAGGCAAGATCTATGTCCCATTGTAATTGCTGGGGGAGAAGGGGTATTTAATCCAACACCTCTTGAACCTTTTTTTGATGCCTTTGTAATTGGGGATGGGGAAGAGGTGGTTTTAGAAATTTCAGATCTTTTTCTTACGTGTAAAGCAAAATCTTTATCAAGGGAAGAAATTCTCAAGGAATTGGCCATGCTTGAGGGGGTCTATGTTCCTATTTTGGGGAACAGGCCCGTTAAGAGGCGAATAATTCCCTATTTAAAAAATGCTTATGTTCCTAAAAAACAGATAGTTCCTTTTGGAAGACCCGTTCATGACAGATATGTAGTGGAAATATCCAAAGGATGTACAAGGGGATGCAGGTTTTGCTATGCTGGAATGATCAATAGACCAGTGAGAGAGAGACCAGTTAATGAAATTGGCTCTATTTTAAATGAAGGTCTAAAGGCCACAGGCCATGGAGAGGTTGGCTTACTTTCTCTAAGTGTAGGAGATTTTTCTAAATTAGATGAATTAATTTCATTGACATTTTCTAAGTGTATTTCTGAAAACATTTCTCTGTCTCTTCCATCTCTTAGGGCTGGTAGTGTGCCTGAAAATTTTATAAAATATATTGGAAAATTAAAGAGTAGGGGACTTACACTGGCACCAGAGGCAGGGACCCAGAGGCTTCGCAATGTAATAAACAAGGGTATATCAGAACAAGATGTTATAAATCACGCAAAATGGGCATTTGAAAATGGATGGCAACAGATAAAACTATATTTCATGATTGGTCTCCCTACAGAGACTGAGGAAGATTTAGAGGGAATTTTTGATCTTTGTTTAAAGGTTTTAGAAACTGCGCCAAAATTGACCAGACGAATTAAGGTGTCTGCATCTATTTCTCCTTTTGTCCCCAAGCCCCATACGCCTTTTCAGTGGGAAAGACAAAATAGTTTAGATGAGATAAAAGAAAAAATCGTTTTTTTGAATAAAATGTTTAAAAAGAACAAATGGCTTAATCTAAGCTGGCCCACATTGGAGATGTCTGTTGTAGAAGGGATCTTTTCAAGGGGAGATAAAAGCCTCGCAAATGTTATTTTAGATGCATACTTATGTGGAGATGTGTTTACTGGGTGGATGGAACATTTTGATTATAATGTGTGGGCCCAGGTTTTAAAAAAACATGGTATAGAGGTCTCCAAATATCTTGGCCCTAGGGTTTTAGATGAGCAACTGCCATGGGATTTTATAGATACTGGAGTTAGTAAAAAGTTTTTAAAAAAAGAGCTTGTAAAGGCCCAAAAAGGTGACATAACTTCTGATTGTAGGTGGGGCGATTGTTCTGGGTGTGGAGTTTGTGACTTTAAAGAAATTTATCCTGTTGTAAATTCAAAGGAAAAGTCTCTGGAAAATTTGGCAATAAATATAAATAGACAAGTAGAAAAAGGCCAGGATAGATATAATTATTTATTTTGGTTTGAAAAAACAGATTTTGCAGCTTATCTCTCTCAACTTGAACTCCAAAAGGTCATTGAGAGGATTATGAGACGAGCAAATGTCCCTTTAGCTTTTTCTCAAGGTTATAATCCCAGACCAAAAATATCCTTTGGCCGTGCCTTGCCTGTGGGAGTTCTGAGTTTATGTGAGTCTTTTGGGGTACAGGTTACAAAAAAACTTGATGGAGATATAGTTGATAAGTTAAATAAATATTCTATCCCTGGTATAAGATTTACTTTTCATAAACATATTGGAACCCGTTTAAAAGTGCCGTGTTCAGGAAAAGAGCTATTTGAGTTAATTTTTCTAAATAATAAAGATCGCTATTTGTTAGGATTTAGTGAAGAGTCAATAAAAGGGGTTAGATGTAAAAAAAAGGACAAACAGATTCCCCTTGATTTGATTGTGGAAAAATGGGAGATTAGGGAGAGTTCCATCTATTTTATGTTTGATTGGAGTGTCTGTTATTTGAATCCATTAATTGTTGTCAAGACTATTTTTAAGGACATAGATCCCTTAGATTTTCGACTTATTAAATTAAAACAGTTTTTTTAACATATTGTAATTTAAAAGAGTTTAAATAAGTATGCGTAAACAGATAGATGAAATAGCGAAAAAATTACAAGATGCAAAAAAGGTGGCAGTGCTTACAGGGGCTGGTGTGTCTGCTGAGAGTGGTGTCCCAACTTTTAGGGGACAAGGTGGACTGTGGAGAAACAAAGATCCCATGAAGCTTGCAAGTATTGAAGGTTTTTTACAAAATCCAAAGGAAGTATGGGAATTTTACAACTGGCGCAGGGAACTCATCTCCAAGGTAAATTTTAATCCTGCACATAAGGCAATTGCTGAGCTAGAACAGAAAAAGGATGATTTTTTGCTTATTACACAAAATGTAGATGGACTTCACAAGTTAGCTGGAAGCAAAAAGGTCATAGAAATTCACGGAAGCATTTGGAAAGTAAGATGTACAGAGTGTAATAACGAATTTTTTGATAAAAGGCCAAATTTAGGAATACTTCCAAAATGCGAGAAATGTGGAGGATTGCTTAGACCAGGGGTTGTATTTTTTGGAGAATCTTTGGATCCTGTTTTACTTGATAAGACCATAGAATTTTTAAAGTCTTGTGATTTTATGATGGTAGTTGGGACATCGTCGGTTGTGCAACCTGCAGCCTCTTTTTCAATGGTAGCAAAGGAGGCAGGGGCAACAGTTGTGGAAATTAATTTAGAAAAAACACCATATACAAGTTATATGGATTATTCTATTCAAGGTAAGGCCGGGGAGATTTTGCCTTTGATTGTTGAAAGAATTTAAAAATAATAGGAGTTTGTTATGATAGGAAAAACTGGAAGATATATGTTTGCGTCTGAATCTGTAACTGAGGGACATCCAGACAAGGTGGCTGATAGGATTTCTGATGCAATATTGGATGAATTTTTAAAGCAGGACCCAGATGCTAGGGTTGCATGTGAAACCCTGGTTACAACTGGTTTATGCTTTGTCGCAGGAGAAATAAGTAGCAAGGGAGTCGTGGATTATCCAGAAGTTGTTAGACAGACTATAAAGGAAATTGGATATCACAGCTCAGAGATGGGGTTTGATTGGAGGACATGTGCAGTAATATCATCCCTGGATAAACAATCCCCTGACATTGCAATGGGGGTCAACAGACAGAAACCAGAAGAACAGGGAGCTGGAGATCAAGGTATGATGTTTGGTTTTGCCTGCAAAGAAACTGATACCCTTATGCCAACACCAATATACCTTGCCCATAAACTCAGTAGGAGACTCACTTATGTGAGGAAAAAAGGAATACTCGATTTTCTTAGGCCAGATGGAAAGACCCAGGTTGCCTTAGAATATGAAAATGGCAAGCCAATTAGAATTGACAATGTGGTGATAGCTGCCCAGCATGAGGAGAGTGTAAAGTATGAAGATTTGAGAGAAGCCATTATTGAGGAGGTCATTAAACCAACCTTGCCTGAAGAGTTGGTAGATGATGCTCTTAGAATATTTATTAATACCACTGGAAGGTTTGTAATCGGCGGTCCAATGGGTGATTGTGGAATGACAGGGAGAAAGATCATCCAGGATACATATGGGGGTATGGCTTCTCACGGTGGAGGTGCTTTTTCTGGTAAGGATCCATCAAAGGTGGATAGATCTGCTGCATACATGGCTAGATATATTGCCAAAAACATAGTGGCAGCTGATCTAGCTGATATGTGTGAAGTTCAGATAGCATATGTTATTGGAGTTGCTGAACCTGTCTCTGTTTTGGTAAATACCAATGGCACGGGAAAGGTCAGTGATGAGACATTGACCAAGGCAATTTTGGAAGTTTTTGATTTAAGGCCATATTTTATAATCGAACGACTAAAGCTAAAAAGACCAATATATAAAGAAACCTCTTGTTATGGACATTTTGGAAGGGAACACCCTGATTTTACCTGGGAAAAAACAGATGCAATTGATGATTTAAAGACTGCGTGTAAGGTATA
>JAMOQN010000199.1 GCA_027063985.1 Desulfohalobiaceae bacterium | reverse complement strand
TCGGTCAAAAAATCAAAGAAATAATACAATTATGAAATGTGGTTTATTTTTGGTATAGATTTTGTTTTAATGAACATGGTTAGAATAACCAACTTATGACCTGGTATGAGACCAATGAAAAAAAATAAAAGGGAGGATCTATTATGGCATTCAGAGGAATTGATTTTTTTAAATTGGATGATGTATTTTCAAAAGAAGAGAAGTTAATAAGGAAATCAGTTAGGGAATTTTTAACAAAGGAAATTGAGCCCTTAATAAAGGAAGCATTTCATAAAGAGGAGCCAATTCCTTTTAAGAAAATCGCACCTAAGATGGGTGAGCTCGGTATGTTGGGTGCGTTTTTACCAGAGGAGTATGGATGTCCTGGTGGTAATTATGTAGAATTTGGTCTTATTTGTCAGGAAGTTGAAAGGGTGGACAGTTCACTAAGGAGCTTTGTTGCCGTTACTTCTGGGCTTGTTATGTATCCAATTTGGAAGTTTGGAAATGAAGAGCAGAGGAAAAAATATCTCCCAAAACTTGCTAGTGGAGAAATAATTGGTTGTTTTGGATTAACAGAGCCAAACCACGGTTCAGATCCTGGTTCAATGGAGACCACGGCAAAAAAAGATGGGAATGAGTGGGTATTAAATGGAGCAAAGACATGGATAACAGAAGCTGACATTGCTGATGTTGCGGTGGTATTTGCAAAAGATGTAGATAGTGGAAGGATTAGAGGGTTTATAGTTGAGCGGGGTACCCCTGGTTTTAGTCAATCTGCAATAACTCAAAAAGGGTCCATGAGAGCAGGGGGTGTTGGTGAACTTGGATTTGTAAATTGTAGGATACCTGAAAAGAATCTCTTGCCAAATTCTGGTGGCTTAAAATCTCCACTTATGTGTTTAAATCAAGCTAGATATGGAATTTCCTGGGGCGCACTTGGGGCAGCTATGGACTGTTATGAGACTGCCTTAAACTATACCAAGGAAAGGACTCAATTTGGGGAACCATTGGCTGCATATCAATTGGTTCAAGAGAAATTGGTCAAGATGTTTATGGAAATTTCAAAGGGACAGTTGGTTTCATATAGGGTTGGAAGGCTTTTAGATGAGGGAAAAGGCTCTCCAGAGTTGATCTCTTTTGCTAAAAAGAACAATGTAAGGGTAGCTAGGATGTGTGCCAGAACCGCTAGGGAACTATTAGGTGCCAATGGTATATCCTTAGATTATTCTCCAATTAGGCACATGGCAAATATTGAGAGTGTGTACACCTATGAAGGGACCAATGATATCCATACTTTGATTTTAGGTAGATATATTACGGGCATACAAGCATTTACTAGAAAGATATAGCAAATGTGATATTGGAGGAACATAAGATGCAAGACAAAAATAAGGATTATCCATTAAAGGATTTAGTTGTCCTAGAGGTCGCTCAAGCCGTAGCGGGTCCTATGATAGGGACATTACTGGGTGATCTCGGGGCCAATGTAATCCATATTGAAAGACCAGGTGTTGGTGACCTTGCCAGGAATTGGATACCTAAAAGAAAGGATCTTAGTTTCTATTTTGCTGTTGTAAATAGAAATAAGAGATCTCTCACCTTAAATTTGAGCAATCCTCAGGGAAGAGATATATTCTTAAACATGGTTAAAAAGGCTGACGTGATTATAGAAAATTTTAGGCCAGGAGTAGTTGAAAAATGGGGTATTGATTATCCAACTGTAAAGGAAATAAACCCAAAAATCATTTACTGTCATGTCTCAGGTTATGGCCAAGATGGACCATACAGGGATAGGGCCGCCTTTGATCAGGTCATGCAAGGAGAGGCAGGTATAATTAGTTACACAGGTACAAAAGATGTACCTTGTAAGATAAATGTCCCTGTTACCGACTATGTGGCTGCATTATATGGTACCTATGCTGTATTAGTTGGCCTTTTGAAGAGACAAACTACAGGTAAGGGAATGGAAGTAGAAGTATCTTTATTTGATTCTGCTGTAAATATAATGTTAAACTTACTCAATATGAGTGTAGTCGAGGGACTGGATGATAGTGAACTCCGTATGGGAGCTAAGTATCACCTTGCAACTCCTTATGAACCATATCTTGCTGGGGATAATAAATATGTAAATATATGTGTTGCCATGGAACCTCACTGGGTTGCATTTTGTAAAGCAATAGGGATGGAAGATCTTGCAACTGATTCTAGATTTGAAACAAACGAAAAAAGACTCAAAAATAGAGATGAATTGGAAAAAATTATATTAAAGAAATTAAAGGAAAAGAGTGCAAAAGAGTGGATTGAAATTTTTAATAATGCAGGTGTCCCTTGTGGAGCAGTAAATTCCATTAAAGAGGTATTAGAACATCCTCAATTAAAACACAGAAAGACCATTCAAGAGATTGAATATCCAGGTATTGGAAAGATAAAAATGTTTAATAATCCTGTAAAGTTTTCTGATTTTGAGGTAGATATTACCCGTCCCCCAAAACTTGGTGAACATACAGATGAAATCTTAAAAGAATTTGGATATACAGATAATGAGATAAAGGGGTTTAAGGAAAAAGATATTATATAAACAAAACATAAAAAAGGAGGGGAGATATGGTTACTATTAGATCTTTAAAGCCAATGTTGGTTTTATCTTTCTTTTTAGGGTTCTTTTTATTGTTTACAGGTAATGTTTTTTGCAAAGTATACAACATAAAGTTTCAAATGGCGTGGCATACTCAACATCCAGAGTACAAGGCGTATCAGAAATTTATTAAAATGGTGGAGGAGGAGAGTAAAGGCAAGATAAAGTTTACAGTCTTTCCTGCAAGCCAGCTTGTTTCCAGAAAAGAGGCCCTGTCAGCTGTAAAAAATGGAATTATTGATATGCTGGCCAGTAGTGCTGCGTATTATCATGGAATGGTTCCAGAAGGTGATGTTGATTGGCTTCCCTATGTGTCATCTCTTGATCGTTCCAAATTCTGGCACCTTATGAATGATCCAGGTAGTGAATTTTATAAGATAGTACATGATGCCTATTTAAAAAAGGCCAATGCCATTTTGCTAACCACTATAATATGCGGAAATGAGGTGGTTATTGGAAGGGACCATATTGCATTTAAGACTTTAGAAGATTTAAAAAATAAGAAGATCAGGGCAGCAGGTGGAGTAGCTACACGGACAGTTTTGGCTCTAGGTGCAAATCCTGTTACTATTGCAACTGGTGAGATATATCCTGCACTTCAGCGTGGCACTGTTGATGGTATAGTATTTCCTGTTTATGGACTAAAGGATTATAAATTTTACGAAGTAGCAAAGACATATACCCTTCCCCCACTCTATACGTGGAATGATGACCTTTGGATAAATAAGAGATATTTCAAGAGACTACCCAAAGAGTTGCAAAAGGTCTTAAAGGATTGTGCATATAAATGGGGAAAGTGGGCTAGTTTGGAATATTGGCCAAATTATGCCAAGGAAATTCAACAATGGGTGGCAAGCAAAAATGTAGAGAAACATCATTTTCCCCCTGAGGAAGTTGAAAGGATAAAAGGTGCAGTAAAACCTGTATCAGAATGGTACAGTAAAGAAAGTAAAGGTTGTAACAGATTGATTGAAATTTTAAGGGAAAAGGGTTTTATAAAATAAAAATAAAAGGAGGGTGTTATCCCTCCTTTTTTTATTTACACCACTATTTTATGTCACTGCACCACTAGGTATTCAATTATTTTAATCTGGGTTGATGAACTTGTTTTTAAAAAGAAAAGGGAGTCAATATGGATCAATATATGAAAGATGATCCCTATATCATAAAGGTTATATCAAAGATTGATCGATGGTGTGCAGAGATTGCTGGATGGGTAGTTTTTGGGATGATGGTATGTATAAGCTATGATGTTATAATGAGATATGCCTTTAATATGCCCACAAAGTGGGCATTTGAAGTGAGTACGTATATGATGGTGGTAGTTGTGTTTCTAGGTGGGGGATGGACGTTGCCTGCTGGTGGGCACGTGAATGTTGATATTTTAATTAGGAGTTTATCCAGGAAAAAAAGACGCATAGTAGAAATAATAACCTCTATTTTTGCTCTATTTTATCTTACTATATTCACTTATGAAGGGTTTATTTTCACTTATGAGGCATTTTCTGAAAATATAAGGAGTAGTGAATATTTGGGTTGGCCACTCTGGCCCATGCGATCCTTTTTAGTAATTGGTGGCATTCTTCTATGGTTTGAGTTTTTATTTAAATTAATAAGGACCATTAGGAACGGTTAAAGTAGAAGGGGAATAATATGGAATGGTATATAGTTCTCTCTATTCTGGTCATATCATTGACCCTTTTATTACTTTTAGGACTTCCAGTTGCATTTTCTTTGGGTTTTTTAAGTATTATTTGTTCCTTTATATTTTGGCCTGATATGAGTGGTGCCTACGGGGTCGCACTAGCAGGCTATGCCCATATGAATAATTTTACCCTCGTATGCATACCATTATTTATACTGATGGCAGAACTTGTGATGGCAACGAGAATGGGTACTGAGACCTATGATGTGGCAGATAGATTTTTTCACAGGTTGCCTGGTGGTATTGGTATGGCGAGTACGGTCTTTGGTGCAATTTTTGGTGCAATATGTGGGGCATCCACTGCTGGGACAGCTACGGTGGGTCTTGTGTCCCTCCCTGAGATGCTAGATAGAAACTATGATAGGGGACTTGCAGGCGCAATAGTGGCCTTTGCAGGAGCCCTCTCCATATTAATACCTCCAAGTGTGATACTAATCCTTTACGGCACATTATCTCAGCAATCAATAGGTGCATTATTTGCTGGGGGGATAATGCCTGGTATAGTAATGACCCTTCTTGCGGTTATTTATATCGGTATAAGGGTGTCTTTAAATCCAGAAATAGCCCCTAGAGACAATATTCAATATACGTGGGCAGAGAAATTTAAGTCTATGTATAAGGTGTGGAGTCTATTATTAGTTGTTGTTCTCCTTTTGGGGACAATATATACAGGAGTTGCAACTCCAACAGAAGCAAGTGCAGTATCTGCATTGGCTGTTTTTATTATCGCAATTATAAGGAGAAAGATGTCTTTTAAGGTCTTAAGAGATTCCCTTTTACATACAGTTAGAACAACGGCAATGATAGGATGGATTATTGTTGGAGCCACATCTTTTGGATATGTTGTAATATATTCAGGATGTGCGGCTCAACTAACATCTTGGATTGTTAGTTTATCCCTTCCAACATGGTGTATTGTTGGTATGCTCATGTTTGGATATCTAATAATGGGTATGTTTATTGATCCAGCTGCAATAGTTATGATGACTACACCACTTATATTGCCTCTTTTAAAGGCATTAAATATAGATTTACTCTGGTTTGGTGTACTTATGACAATAAATATGTGCGCTGGAAATATCTCTCCACCAATGGGTTTAAATATATATATTGTAAAGGGATTGGATGATAGAATGGATTTAAAAGAGCTTTTTTTGGCTGCTATACCATTTCTTTTAATTGATGTTATAACTATATTACTATGTATGATCTTTCCAGGAATTATTACCTATTTCCCAAAGGCCTTGGGATACTAAGAAAGGAGGCTAGAATATGTATTTAGAAGACTTAAAATTGCCATTTCTAACAACAGAGCATCAACTCTTAAGACAGAGTATAAGGGATTTTGCTAAAAAGGAACTTATTGATGGTGCATTGGAAAGGGACGAGAAAAATGATATTAATGAGACAGTAAGGCTTTTTAAAAAGTTGAACCAGCTAGATGTTCTTGGAATAAGGATACCAGAAAAGTATGGGGGTGCAGGGGCAGATATGTATTCTGAGCTAATCTTAATGGAAGAGTTGGGTTATGCAGATGCCAGTGTGGCGCTTACTACATTAATACATACTGGTGCAGCTGCTGCAGTTATATATGAAATGGCTCCAGAAGAATTAAAACAGAAATATCTTCCAAAGGTGGCAACTGGTGAAAAGATCCTGGCATTTGCCATGACTGAGAGTGATGTACCAGGCAGCTGGTCATCATATATGCAGACCTCAGCACGCCTTGATGGAGACCACTATGTCTTAAATGGCACCAAGGTTTTTATAACAAATGCCACTATTGCTGATCTTTTTGTTGTGTTTGCCAGGACAAATCCTGAGGAAAAAGGTCATAAAGGTATAGGGATTTTTTTGGTTGAAAAGGATTTTCCAGGTATCTCTACTGCAGAAGAGCCATCATTTGGTGATGGTGCAGGTTCATGGGGCTCAGTGTTTTTTGATAATTGTCGTGTGCCCAAAGAAAATCTTATAAAAGATGGCCCAACAGCTTTTGCCGAAGCAATGAGGCTATTTAATTATGAGCGGATGGAAAATCCTTCTATTTGTAATGGCATTGCCCAACGTGCCCTGGATGAGACCATCTCCTTTTTGTCCCAGAGAAAAGAGCCCAAAAAAGGACTTCCATTTACTAAAGCATATCAACATGTGCAATTTAAATTAGCCGAGATGTATGCAAGAATTAGGGCATCAAGGCTAATGGTGTGGCATGCTTGTTTTTTAGCTGAAAATGGACACCCATTTGTAAAGGAGGTGTCTTCAGCCAAATTTTTTGCAAACGAAACCGTTAGATGGGTATGCGAACAAGCCCTTCAACTACATGGGGGATATGGGTTTTCCAAATCATTTATAGTACAAAAATTACTAAGAGACGGATTTTTTGGAGGAATTGCAGGAGGGACATTAGAGGCCTTAAAAGACAGGACAGCAAGGGAATTATTAAAATAAAATTATAAATTAATTGTTCAAAAGATTTAGAGGGGGCCACAAAGGGGTTCCTCTCTAAATTAATAAATTGGCAACCAATGATTTAAATTTTTTTTAATCTGGGAAAACACATTAAGTAGCTTTTAAAATAACGATTTGTTGTATGTGTTTGAATTTCTTTATTTTTAGCTTATAAATCCTTACCCCTTGTGTTTTTTTTGTCTTACTGTTAAATCCCATCTTTTATGGAACAGAAACACAGGCTTGTAATAATTGGTTTAGATGGGATGTCTGTATCCCAGCTAAAGTTTGTATGCAGGAAATTTTCATTAAAAAATTTGTCAGAATTAGTTGAAGATCACAATCTAATTTCCATATCCTCTGAACTTCCTGAACTATCTCCTGTAAACTGGACATCTTTTTATACTGGCAATGGACCTGAAAAACACGGAATATTTGGATTTGTGGATATAGATCCAAAATCATACAAAATTTCAATATCTGATTTTACAAAGGTAAAGTGCCCTACTATTTTTGATAAATTGGGACAAAAAAATATTATTTCAAAGGTAATTAACTTACCCAACACATATCCAGCACCTCCAATTAGGGGAGTTTTGATTTCAGGTTTTGTGGCAAAAGACCTTGCAAATTCAGTTTATCCAAAGGTCTATTTGCCCATGTTAGAAGAGATAGATTATAAACTAGAGGCAGATACAATAAAAGGGATAAAAGACCCTGAATATCTATTAAAAGAGGTTCTTCTCTGTCTTGAGTCCAAACAAAGGGTTTTAGACCTCCTTTGGCCAGATCTTATATGGGATATTTTTATTCTGATTTTTACAGAGACTGATAGAATAAATCACTTTTTGTATCCAGCTATTTTTGATGAAAAAAATCCCTTACACCCGATTTGTAAAGAATTCTTTAAAAAGCTGGACATGGTTTTTGGGGACCTACTGGATAGGTATTCGCACCTCCCAGGACCAAAAAGACTTATGGTGGTCTCTGACCATGGCTTTTGTGAATTGATTTGTGAGGTCGATATAAATGTGATACTTAAGTCCGCTGGCATGCTTTTTTTAGAGCATAAGCCTGAGTCTGAATTAGATGCCTCATTTATATCTGAGAAAACAGTAGCATTTGCACTTGATCCTGGCAGAATATATTTACATAAAAATGGAATTTTTTCGCGTGGTAAAGTGAATAAACAGGACTATAGAAAGGTAACTAATGATTTAATTTCTCTATTAAAAGAAGTAGAATTTAAAGGCCAGAAGGTATTTGATAATATATACCTTGGAGAAGAGCTCTATCCTGGTTCAAAATTTATAAATACTCCAGATATAGTGGCAATTGCCAAAAAAGGCTTTGATTTAAAGGCAAAGTTTGATAGGGACTCGGTTTTTGGACATTATGGGCGTTTTGGTTCACACTACAGAGAAGATGTCCTATATTATGATTCCAAACTATCAGGTA
>JAMOQN010000198.1 GCA_027063985.1 Desulfohalobiaceae bacterium | reverse complement strand
TAATAAGAAAGATATTCCATCCCTTAAAGAAATAAAAGATTCTGTTACCAAAAAAGTAGAGAGGATGGTCATCTTAAAGATATTAAATGAAACCAATTGGAATAGAAAAGAGACTGCAAAACTCCTCAAAATTAGCTATCGCGCGTTACTTTATAAAATGAAGGATATGAAAATAACTCCTCCACCAGGAGTAAGATAATAGATTTTATTTCTTCATAAACGGCCTGTACATAGGATCACCAATCAAGACCATCTTCCATGAAATATAAGGCAGTGATAAGTAGTAGCTTTCTGCTAAAGAGAAATAACCATCAGTTAGTGCCCAGAAAAATATGTGGGGGAGAGGAAATGCCTGAATATATGGTTCTTCAACAGGTCCAATGGTTGCTGCAACGCCTTTTTGCAACATCTTGACACACCAAATATGAGATTTTTTATTTTTCAAGGTTCCGCATTCCACACTTGCCATATGATATCCAATTGCACCTCTAACCCATTTAAATGAGTCAATGTAATGTCCAAGACTGTACCAGCCACAATACAGAGCTGCGTTTTTACATTCATTTTTTTTAAAGAGTCTTTTTGTGTCTTCAAGCACTACTTTTAGTAACTTGGACTTCTTAATTTCCTTGGCTGCAAGGTGTAGAGAATAGTCATAATATGCGTATCCACCTAATCTCTTTTTGTTTTTTGGCTCTTTCCACCTTGCATCAAAATATGCAATCCCTTTAAGCCCATTTTTTTCTGCATATATGGAATCATCAATTATTCTTTTCACTATTTCTGGATCAGGTCCATCCAACCTTGCTACCAGTAAAACATCCTTTTTTCCATACTTTAATTTGGTCTTTTGATTAGGCAAAAAATATGGATTTGGGATCCAGAAGGATAGGGGATAATCTTTTATCTTAACTAAAGATAGCTCAGAATCTACAGATGCAGATGTATTTAAATATAATTTGAGGTGCCTTAGTTTGTTTTGCAATTTTTTTATCTTATTTTTTAAAGATTTTTTTTGGTTTTCATCCTTTTCTGACTTTAGTTGTTCTTTTAAAAATGAGAGCTTTATATTTAAATTTTTTAATTCTGTTTGCTGTTCAAGGCTCGGAGTCTCTCCTTCAACCTTTAGTGGTATGCCATATATGAGTAAAAGACACCTTATTTTATTTTTTGGATGGTCTTTTAAAAATTTTTGGATTGGGATCTTAATTTTTTTATTGTAATCCTCTCTGGATATTCTTTCAGAATCATTACACCATATCTTTAAAAAATTATCCTTTGGGATGTTTCTTTTATTTATGTAATACATAGCAAGAGATACACTTCGTCGTGCATTCATATTTGCAACTACTAAAACTTCCTCGGGAGAAAGAAAACAAAAGGCTTTATTAGTAAAAAATAGAAGACAAAAAAAACACAATATGTTAATTATTTTAATAGAATTATTTTTCATTTTATTGTTTCCAAGAAATATTTTATGCCTTCTTCTAACATTTGAACAGCCAGTAAAATTAATATAAGCCCCATTAATCTTTCTATTGCCCTTGTACCCCTATCTTTTAATATATTTTTTAATCTGGTAAAACTCAGCATAATAATGAGGCATCCCAGCCACGCAATAAATAATGACAGAAAAAGCTTTAATTGTGAAGGGGTCTTTTTGGCATATAGCATAATTGCAGCGAGTAAAGATGGGCCTGCAATAAATGGAGTGGCTATGGGCACTATAAATGGGTCCTTTTCATATTGAGATAAAGAAGTTGTCTCTTCAGGAAATATTAGTTTTAATGAAATAATAAATAAAATTATCCCGCCAGCTATTCTCAATGTTGATTTGTCTATAGAGAGAAAGTTCAAAAAAAATGATCCAAAAAATTGAAAAATAATCATTAAAAATAGGGCAATTAGCATTTCCCTAAAGATTATTTTTTGTTGTACTTCTGAGGGATGGTCTTTTAATATTGCGAGACAGGCAGTTGAATTGGCAAAAGGGTCCATAATGAGGAATAGAGGGATTGAGATTTTCAGAACTTCTTTTAACATATTTAAAAAATCACCCGCCAAGATATGCCTTTCTCACCTGTGGATTAGTCAGTAGATTTGAGGCCTTATCTTCTAGTACAATATTACCAACCTCCATTACATAACCTCTTTTAGCCAGTTTTAAAGCAGCTTTTGCATTTTGTTCAACCAAGAGGACTGTGACACCAGATTCATTGATTGTTTTTATTGTTTCAAAGATGGATTTAACCAATATTGGAGCGAGTCCAAGGCTTGGTTCGTCCATTAGAAGGAGCCTTGGGTTTGACATAAGTCCCCTTGCTATTGCAAGCATTTGTTGCTCACCGCCACTAAGTGTACCTGCTAGCTGTTTTCGTCTCTCCTTTAGCCTTGGAAAAAGGGAATATGACCATTCTTTATTTTTTTCTACCATTTTTTTGTCTTTTATTGTGAAAGCTCCAAGCTCTAAATTTTCCTCTACAGTTAATGTGCCAAAAAGTCTTCTCCCTTCAGGTACCTGGGATATACCCATTTCAACTATTTTATCTCCAGGGGTGTCAGTAATATCCACCCCATCAAATATGATTTTTCCTTCTGAAGGTTTTATAAGTCCACTAATTGTCATAAGTGTAGTGGATTTTCCTGCACCATTTGCACCTAAGATAGTTACTATCTCTCCTTTTTCTACCTTTATATCTATTCCATGTATTGCTTCAATATTTCCGTATCTTACGTGAAGATTTTTTATCTCTAACATATTACCCTTACTCCTCATCAATTCCTAGATATGCCTCAATAACTCTTGGATCTTCCCTCACCTGCTCAGGTGAACCCTCGGATATCTTTTTACCATTATCTAGTACTACAATGTATTCACAAACATCCATGACTAAATTCATATCATGCTCAATTAAAAGCACTGTGATTTTTCTATCGCGAATATTTCTTATTAGCTGGATTAATTCCTGTGTCTCCTGGTCGTTCATTCCACCAGCAGGCTCATCTAAGATAATTAACTTTGGCGATGTAGCAAGTGCCCTGGCAATTTCTAAGAGCCGCTGGTTTCCATAGGATAGGTTCTTTGCCTTTTGTTCAAGGTCTACTTTAAGGCCCACAAATTCTAGTTCCTTTATGGCGATATCAATGGCCCTTTTTTCTTCTTCTCTCTGCCATCTAGGTTTAAACATACATGCAAAGATGCCAGCCTTCATACGGCAGTGGTAACCTGACATGGCATTTTCCAGGACAGAGAGCTCTTTAAATAGCCTAATTGTCTGAAATGTTCTGGCAATCCCTAAGGAGACAATTTGATGGGTGGGCTTTTTTACCAGGTTTTGGCCATCAAATATAATTTCTCCCTTATCAGGGACATAGTGGCCCGTGATCAAATTAAATACAGTAGTCTTGCCTGCACCATTTGGGCCAATTAGTCCCACAATGGAACCTTCTTCTACATCAAAACTTACATCATCAACAGCTGCAAGTCCTCCAAAATATTTGGTAAGATTTTTAAGATGGAGAAGGGCCATATTTTTAGACTCCCTTATTTAACTAATTTTCAGCGAATTTTTTATCCATATACACATCATATTTTCGTGGAGGAGGAGGAATTAAACCCTGGGGCCTAACTATCATCATGATTATCATTGCAAGGCCAAATGCGAGCATCCTGGCCTGGGAAAATTCCCTGAAGATTTCTGGCAGTCCAATAAGTAAAAATGACCCCAGTATAACTCCACTAATACTTCCTGAACCACCTAAAATTACAATACAAAAATATACAACAGATTCCCAGAAGGTGAATGACTCTGGCGAAATAATTGTCATCTTTGACGCATAGATGTTTCCCACCATTCCAGCCCAAAAGGCTCCAATTACAAATGCAATTAATTTATATCTGGCAATATTTACTCCTGTACCTTCAGCAGCTACTTCATCTTCTTTGATGTAATTTAACGCTCGCCCAAATCTGGAATTTCTTAGCCTTTCAAATAGAAAGACGCTAATAGCTAAAAATATCCAGATATAATAGAAAAAATGCTCTGGCCTTCTGATAACAAGGCCTAGTAGATTTGGTCTGGATATACCAAAGATGCCGTTGGACCCTCCTGTTAGCCCAAAGATATTGTTTATAAGGGCAATTCTTACTATTTCAACAATGCCTATAGTTACTATTAAAAGATAATCACCCCTTAGGTGAATAATTGGTCTTGCAACAAGATAAGCAAAGATAGCAGCAGTTATTCCACTAAAGGGAATTAAAAGTATAATTGGAATGTGATACATGGTGTTTAAAATAGCAGTTGTGTATGCACCAACTGCAAAAAAGGCCGCATGCCCCATGTGAAACAAACCTGTATCACCGAGAATAAAATTTAAGCTAAGAGCAAGTATTGCATAAATACCTATATTATTTAATACATCCACCCAATAGGAATTTAAAAAAAGTGGTGATAAGAAAAAGGCAATGACTATAATAGTTGTTATGTATTTCCTGTTCATGTCACCATCATTTAGTTTTATGGTTTATATTTTGTCAGCAACCCTTTCACCAAGAATACCTGTTGGACGCACAATTAAAATGATTATCAATACAAAAAATGCGATTGCGTCCTTCCACGCAGTTGAAATATAGGCAGCTCCAAGGGCCTCGATAACCCCAAGTAGGATTCCGCCTACCATGGCACCTGGAATATTGCCTATACCTCCTATTACAGCAGCAATAAATGCCTTTAGGCCATACACCCATCCCATCATAAAGTTTAGCTGTCCATAATACAGACCAACCATTAGACCTGCTGCTCCTCCAAGGGCAGGGCCAATAAAAAAAACATAGGAGATAATCTTGTTCACATCGATTCCCATTAGCCTTGCAGCACCGTGATCTATTGCAGTTGCCCTGATAGCTGTTCCAATTTTGGTTTTTTGTATAAATAAATATAAAATAATCATAAGGATAATAGAGAGAAGTAGCATTACGATCCTAAGCAATGGGATCTTCATTCCCAGTATATTTAAAGTAATTTGAGGGATTAAATGGTGTGGATACACCTGAAACCTTGCGCCATATATAAGCATAATGGAATTTGAAATAACTATTGATGCCCCAAGGGCAGATACAACTGCGGCCAACCTGTCTGCTGATCTAAGTGGCCTGTATGCCACTCTCTCTAAAATAATTCCAGCTATACCTACAAGGCCCATAATTATTAGGCCAAATAGAAATAGAGTTGGAAGAGGTCCAATTTTGCCCACCAGGCTAAAGGATGTTAAAAGTGTAAATCCTATGTAGGCTCCCAGTGTAAAGAGATCTCCATGGGCAAAGTTAATCAATTTTAAGACACCATAAACCATGGTGTATCCCAGGGCAATTAAGGCATATATCCCGCCTATTGCAAGTCCATTGGTGAGTTGTTGAAAAAAGAATTCCATGGGCTCAATCTCCAGTTTAAAATAAAACTAAAAAAGCGGAGAGTTAACCC
>JAMOQN010000197.1 GCA_027063985.1 Desulfohalobiaceae bacterium | reverse complement strand
GACTGATTTTTTGTTATGGATTTTTCAACCTCTTTTATTTTTTTTATTCTCTGTTCTATGTGTTTTTCATAGGGTTTAAGATATGGATCTATTTCAATGAGATCTATTTTTGCCATCTATTTCTCCAAGCGTCTGAGCTCACCTGCCACTTTGGACTACAGCGGAAAATTGGTCAGGTAGAGTGGTTTGTTAAATTTTATAGAAAATATTTATAAATCTCCTTCCGACGTAAAATTCGAACAAAAATTAAAGTATTACCCTCTATTTCTAATCCTATCCTATAGTCTCCTATCCTTATCCTCAAAAAATTCTTTCCTCTTCGCAATTTCTTCAAATTTCCTTTAAAATTTCTCAATTCATTAAGCTCTTCTAAATTTTTAATCACCTTTTTAACCTCTGCTAAGACATTCTTATCTTTTATTTTCTTTAAGTCTCTTTTAAAGCTGTTTTCAAATTTTAAGTCCATTTTCAATTATATCCATAATTTCATCTTTACTAACAAACTCATTTTTTCTTCCTTCTTCAATAGCTTTACTTAGTGCGATATCTTCTATAACTTCCTCTACAATCTCCTTAAAAATTTCTCGTTTTTCTGTAAAAAGCTTAAAAATTACTTCTTCTAACAGCTGTTTAATTTCCTGTTCTTTTAAAATTATTTCCATCTGGTTCCCCTATAAATTTAGTTTTAATTTTGACACTTTTCAAAAATTTTTCAATCTTACAATAAACTTTACAGGGGTCTATCTAACATCTTTTCATACAACTGGATATATTTTTTTGCACATTCTTTGTAATTAAATTTCTTATTTGCCTCTTTCATAATTCTCATTATATTTTTTGTCCTTATTTGTTTGGGGAGATTGTAAAAGTTCATGGCCTGATCGATTGCCCAAAATAGTCCATTTGAGTCAAAATGTTTAAACAAAAAACCATTTCCTGTATTGTTATATGGCTCTAAATGTGTAATTGTATCATGGATCCCACCTGTATCATGGCAAACCGGGATAGAACCATACTTTGGTGCGATCATTTGTGGAAGTCCACATGGTTCAAAAGAAGAAGGCATAAGTATAAAATCTGAGGCAGCAAAACCCTGTCTGGAAAGAGCTTCATCAAAATGACACACGCATACCCTATCAAAAAGACCATGAAATTTCACTATTTCTTCAAATACCCCAAAGTATTCACCATCAGCAACAAATACAATTTGCAGGTGTTTTTCCCAGTATTTAGACACCACCTCATATAAAATATCTGCTAGAAGTTGACATCCTTTTTGTATGGGATCAAGTCTTGATGGCCAGAAAAACAAAGGAGCTTTTTCATCAACAATTAATCCTAATTTTTTCTGCAAATAAAGCTTATTTTCCCTTTTACCAGATACCATATTTCTCGGGGTATAATTTTTAAAAATTGCTTTATCTGTTTTTGGGTCAAAGGATGCATCAGGTGCATTTAATATCCCAACTGCACATCCAGCATTATATTTATTGATAAGTTCCTGTCTTATATGGGATGGAATAAAATCGTGGTAACCACTCACTATTTCTTTTAAAAATGTTGGACTCACCGTGTTTACAAAATGGGATGCAAAGATTCCAGATGCGAGAAAGTCAACCTCAACTTTTTCTCTAATCTCTTCATAGGATGATGGATATTCCTTGTAATAGAGGCATTCCCAGAACTCAGCTGCATCAATGCCATTATCTTCAATCACAGCCAATGTTGCTGTTGCAGTGTGGATGTTGTGAATGGTAAATAGAGAAGGGATATTTTTCTTTCTAAGATACGCAGGTATTAGTCCTGTCATCCAATCATTTAAATGGACTAAATCAGGCCTTACCATTGGTATTATATTGTTTATAGCCTCCCTTTGAAATGCTAAAGAGACCTTTAAGTTTTCGTATCTATAATTGGAATATACTTTGTTTCTGTGATAAAAAGACCTATCCTGGGCAAGGTGTATTCTTTGATCGCATAGGTTTTCCATATAAATCATTAATTGTTCGTTGTATAGGGCAGTTAAATGTTTTGCCTGGTTTTGATAGATTTTTCTATAATCTGGTAAAAGTACATGACAATCAACTCCCATATCAAAAAGCTCTTTTATGAGCATTGCCGAAACATCAGCAAGACCTCCTGCCTTGGCTGAGAGATAAGGGGAGAGGACTCCAGAGTCTTCTGGCAGATATGTTACCTCTGGAGTAATTATTAATATCTTTGGTATATGTTTTTTCATTTAATTTAACTCCCAAGGGTTTGTTAAAAGTTTAGGTTCAACGTTCTAGGTTCGACGTTCAAAGTTCAACGTTGAACTTAGAACATTGAACATAGAACAGAACCTAGCACCCTTATGGCGCCCAGGTGATAAAATGGGGGGTGAATTTTAGATAGTCATCTCCCTTTGGAACTACTCTCACATTAAACCCATATCGCCCAGAGGATTTGCATTTGACTTTGCATCTATAAATGTAATTTCCTCCATCATTTTCTTGAAAAACTTCCATTTTCTCTACTCCCACAATCTCCACCTGTTCTGTACCCTTAATTTTACCAAGACAGAGCTCTATTTCTACTTCTGATGGTTGTATTTCTCCAAGATACACCTCAGCAATCACCTCAAATTCATCTCCTACCCTAAAGTGGGATGGTCCAAGTTTCATTGGTTTATTTACTCTAATTTGACTCCACAGATTTTTTAATCTCTCTCTTTGTTTTGAAAATTCTTTTGCCTTTTCACAATTGTTTTTGGTTAGATCGAAAAAGTTGTGCGCAGCTCTTGAATAGAATTTATCAACATATTCCTTGACCATTCTGTGAGCTGAAAAGTCAATGAGTCCCATTTTCATGGATTCTTTCATCATGTGCACCCACTCAAATGGTATGCTTCCCCTCCTGTTCTCATAAAATACAGGTAGAATTTCCTCTTCCAAGATGTTGTATATGGCGTATGATTCTACTTCATCCTGGTAATTGGGATCTGCGTATTCCTTTCCTCCTCCAATTTCCCATCCCCTATCTTCCCTATATCCTTCGCACCACCATCCATCTAACACACTGAAATTTAAGACGCCATTAATAGCTGCCTTCATTCCTGATGTCCCACACGCCTCATATGGCCTGCGTGGATTGTTTAGCCATACATCTACACCTTGAACCAGGTGTCTGGCTATGTTGATGTCGTAATTTTCTAAAAAGACAAATCTGTGCCTCACTTCTGGATCCCTTGCAAAGGAAATAATTTGTTGTATTATCCGTTTTCCTTCTTCATCCTTTGGATGGGCTTTGCCTGCAAATATAAATTGTACTGGGTGTTTTTTTGAGGTTATTATTTTTTTTAGCCTCTCTGAATCCCTTAAGATCAAATTCGCCCTTTTATATGCAGTGAACCTTCTTGCAAAACCTATTGTTAAAACATTTGGGTCCAAAACTCCTTCAACTTCATCTAGAATCGACTTAGGTGCATTTCTCCTTTCATATTGTTGTCTCATCCTGTATCGACAAAATCTAATAAGTCTAGCGCGGCTTAGTTCCCTGGCCCTCCAGAGCTCCTCTTCGTAAATACCATTTATGCCATTAATTATATCTTTTGACGGCTCATTGTACCATTTCTCACCAATGTATCTTTCAAACAATAAGTGGTTTTCTATGGAAATCCAGGATGTTACATGTACACCGTTAGTTACATATCCAATGGGTACTTCCTCAACTGGTCTATCTGGCCATACATGGTGCCACATCTTTCTGGCCACATGGCCATGGAGTTCACTAACACCATTACAGAATTGAGAAAATCTTAATCCAAAAGTAAACATACAAAACTTGTTTGATGGGTCATATGTCCATCCCCTTTGTCCCCATGATATTATTTCTTCTACTGGGACATTGAATATCTGGGTGTATGGTTCAAGATATGCTCTCACCATATCAACAGAAAATGTATCATAGCCTGCTGCAACTGGAGTATGGGTGGTAAATACATTTGTCCTGGGCAAAAGTTCCATTGCATCTTTTAGCTCAATATTGAATCTTCTCATTATTTGTGCCAGTCGTTCAATGCACACAAAGGAACAATGGCCTTCGTTTAAATGACACACGCTTGGGAATTTACCCAGTTGTTCTAGGAGTTTCATTCCACCAATGCCCAGTAATACTTCCTGTGCCAGTCGCACATTGGGTTCTCCAGCATATAGCCTGGAGGTTATATCTCTTATTTCTGGGGGATTGTCCTTTAAATTGGTGTCCAGCAAATAGAGTTCAACCCTTCCCACATCCATCTTCCACACCCTTGCCCTTATATTTCCCATTGGTGAAGGAATATCAATATACACCTTATTCCCTTTTGCATCCCTGACCCTCTGGATGGGTAGATAAAAGATATCAGTTTCTGGGTATTCCTCAAGTTGCCATCCATCGCTATTTAAAAATTGTGTAAAATAGCCATATCTATAAAAAAGTCCTATGCCAACTAATGGGATACAATAATCAGATGCAGCCTTTAAATGATCTCCAGCAAGTATCCCAAGGCCACCTGAAAATATAGGGATACTTTCATGTATTCCATATTCCATTGAAAAGTAAGCAACAGTGGAATCTTGTGGCATTCCAATATCTTCTGGAGTTCTTTCTAAAAGTACTTCTTCTTCAAATTGCTTTTTTACCTGTTTTAAATGCAAAAGAAAATTCTCATTATGGGCAAATCTATTTAAGGCGTCCTGGGGAATATAATCACTAAACATTTTCAAAGGATTTTGATTTGACAGTTTCCACTTCTCTGGATCCATTCTCTTTAAGAGTTCTATGGCCTCAAGCCTCCAAGACCACCAGAGATTTTGGATTAATGGTTCTATGAATTTTAGATTTTTTGGGACTGAAGGATACACATGATAGGATTTAAAGCTTTTCATGATCTAACTCCATATTTTGTTTTATTTTTAATAATTTTTTTATAACTCTATAAAGTTCGCTAACTCCCCATGCCTGGGCAAGACATCCCCTCTGCGTGTGCGGTATGTCTCCATCTAATATTTCTGGTATGTGTCCAACACACCCAGAATTTAAGTAAACAGATGATGAGCCAAGTATTGATAAACACCTGTCAACATGTTCCTCACCAAAGGTGATTAAAAGAGCTTCGGCAAAAGAGGGAAAAAGCCATGTCCATGCAGTGCCATTGTGATATGCAGGTTTTCTACTGGTATCTTCATCTCCAATATATCTTCCTTGATATGGATGATATGGATCCTTTATAGCATGTTTTGGAATTGAAAACAAAGGAAATTTAAATTTTTTATCTGCTAGAGATCTTATGCCCCCAGGAACAATAAGACACGAAGTTGCTTGGATTATAAGCTCTTGTATTTCTGGGTCCTTGATTAGTCCAAGAGTAATACAAAGGAGTTGGTTTGGTCTTAGGTGATCATCAGGTTGTGCATATTGGGCTTCCATATATCCTGAGGCATGAAGGCAATCTGAGAGATATCCAAGGGATCTATTTACATAAAGACCTATAACATAGTTTTCCACCTTTTGTCTAAGACCATTCCATCCATCTTCTATTGGGCAAAAATTCCCTTTGGGATCTATTTTTTCAAGAAGGGTCAAACACCTATACCAGAGCGCCTGGATTTCTATGGGATAACCCTGTCTTGGAGTACATGCTGGGTGATTTGTGTCCATCCATGTAAAATGTGGTGGACTATAGACAAGTCCTGTAGAAGGATCTACTTTTATGCCATTTGGCGTAGAATTTACATAATTTTTTCCAATGGAGATTAATATCTCTTCAAAAGTGCGATTTTTTGTCTCTGTTTTTAATACATCTAACCCTAATTTTTCAACCAGTTCAGCAAGAACCACACCAAACCAGAGGGGGGCATCTGATGTATCCCTATTTAAGGGTGTACTTCCCTTGATTAAATTTGGCAGTGTGCCCTTTTCTTCATATTGTCCAAAGTATTTTAATATGGAGATTGCCAGATCTGCTCTATTATCTTCAATATATGCCCTGGAAAATATCAAAGAATCCCTTCCCCAGTCTAAAAACCATGGAAAACCAGCAATTACAGTTTGCACATAATTGTGTTTGTCTATTTTGTTGTTAACACTAAACTTCTCCATGGCCCTTTTTAGACCTTCAATGTATGTATATTCTTTTTTTATTTTTTTTATTTGTGCTCCTATAGGTTCAGTATCACTGTTTATTGAACCTGTTACACATACACTCTCACCTGGCATTAAAGGGATTTTAAAATAACCAGGACTAAATAGGTCAGTATGGGGATCAAGCCCCCTTTCCTGTTCTAAGGGTAGATAGACCATATATTGCCACTCAGGCTCAAGCACAAACTCTCCCTTACTTGCCTTAAGATGTAATTTTGCCTTCTCTGATGGTTGAAAAATAATCCCATTTTTTTGCACGGTGACACTTTTAGGAAATATTTCCTCTGGCCCTAAATATGCCTTGGTAACATGGTGATGGGACCTTGACTCTAAATCTGGCCTGAATATCAGAGTAACCTCATCTGTTTCTTCATTATCTTCTTTTGAGATATGTCTTTTAAAAGTAATATCTACTTTGTTTTCGTGATCACTTAGATTTAAGAAAATGGTAATATGGGTATGCTTTCCAAGACCTGTAGGCACATAAAAATCCCATGTTCCATGATTTTCATAATCAAAAGTAAATTTTTGAATCAAATCTTTGTTTATTTCCTCTGAATAACCTTGATGGACTAACCATGCCCTTAGCCTTGTAAACATAACATGTCTATCATCTAAAGAGTCTGGATTTAAGTTTCCTGACAGTAATGCGTTGTATTTTGTTTCAAGATGTCCCCACCACACAGGTATGTAAGATAAGGCTCCTCTTTTATTAGAAGCAAGATAAGTAAAGCACTTTTTTAATATTTCAGTCCTGGTAAAACTGGTCTTTATCTTGAGATTTGAAAAATCACATAAAAATAAGATAGAACTCTTTTTTTCAATTACTTCAATGTCATATACAGAAATATGGATATCAACTACCCTGTGTTCTCTTAATCTTTCATCAGGAAGGTATAAAACAAAATACTCGCCTTTGTTATCTTTAATAGATGCATCGCTAAATATTACTTTATCTCCATGTTTTAGTTTTAATCTAAAAGGATGTTTACAATTAAATAAAACAATATGTTTTGGAGGAACTATAACCATTCTTTTTATATCATCTGGAAAAGTCCATTTAATTATACTATCTTTAGGCCTTGAATTATCTTTTAAATAAATGTATGGATTATCTAAAAATAAATTTAATTCCTTTTTTTCGTCTATTTTTGTATGCTTTAATCCATTAAAATAACAAATAAACTTATACAATTTCTCTTTTGCCTTTTGTTTTAAACAAATATCAGGTGTTACTATATTATTGAAATAGATTTTATCTACCTCTATTAAATCTTGTTTGTTGGGAGTTAAGCACAATACTTCTCCTGGATTTACATATAATTCATAAAATCCATTAGTATTAGAGATATTTATCTCATTGCCTGTTATTAAGTCGTAGTGGATTCCATCGAATATAGAGCTATCTTTAAAAGAAATTTTATTTTTTTTATCACAATCAAGATTTACAATTACTATTAAATAGCATGAATTATCCTCTGATTTTCTTATTGCAACAATAGAATTATCTCCTATTTGTTCTGGGAAATTGATGGTGGCATAAGGGAAAAAGGTCTTATTTGCCTTTAGAATTGCAGATAGTTTTTTTATAAATTTTATTTGATTTTCTGGATTTCCCCAGTTTAATGAAGTTATTTCATGGACATTTATCTTTTCATCAGCAAACCACTCCACGCCATTTGCAAAACCAAATGCGCCAAAGTGGGACAAAAGGGCGCAGAGTCCTGTTCGCATTTTTGCGTATGTTTTTGAGACAGATGCAAGCCTGTTGTTGTCATGGGTCTCACAAAAGTGGACCATTACGCCATCTTCTGATGAAATCTTTGAAGAAAATTTAACATATGGAATTATTTGTTCTTTGGTATAATTTTGAAAAAGTTCAGAATATGCCCAATCATAGGTGCTATTTAATAGATTTATGGTAATATTTATATCTCCTCCAAGGCCTTCTAAAAAGAAGATAGTATCAGGGAATGACTCCCTTACCTTTGAGATGATGTACTCCCATACCTCAAAGGGTATCATATAACCAGCATCACCCCTAAATCCGTCAACGCCTCTATCACACCACTTTAAAAATACATCGGCCATGTATTTCCATACTTCTTTGTTTGAATAGTCCAATTTTGTGAGGTCTGCCCAT
>JAMOQN010000196.1 GCA_027063985.1 Desulfohalobiaceae bacterium | reverse complement strand
AGATCTTGTAGAAAAAATTGACTTTTTTAATGAGAAAAATTATATTCTGCATCAGAAAAAAGAGCTAATATTGTTTTGGACATGAGTTATGTCAGGCCTCTAGGGGGCCACCCAGGCTCATGGGTGGCCCCCTTTTTTATTATTCAAATAAAAAATCACGGAGGCTTTTTACCATGCTTCTATTTATAGACAACTACGATTCTTTTACCTACAATCTTGTCCAGCTTTTCTCCACCATGTATTCAAATATAACCGTATACAGACACGATAAAATAACAGTTCCTCACATTAAAGAAATGTCTCCTAAGGCAATTATTATCTCTCCAGGCCCAAAAGAACCCAAAGATGCTGGTATATCTAAACAAGTAGTAAGGACTTTTTATAAAAAAATACCAATCCTGGGCGTTTGTCTTGGAATGCAGTGTATCAACGAATGTTTTATGGGAAAAACAATAAAATCTCCCATTCCAGTTCACGGAAAAACCTCAAAAATATATCACAACCAAAAGGGACTTTTTAAAGATATCCCATCTCCATTTAAAGTAGCCAGATACCACTCTCTATGTATTGAAATGCCAAAAACAACTCCCCTCAAAGTTGATGCTAGATCTGAAGATGGAGTAATTATGGCCATTAGCCATCCAGATTATCCATTGTTTGGAGTACAATTTCATCCTGAGAGCTTTTTAACTGAATATGGCGAAAAACTCGCTAAAAATTTTCTCAAGTTTATATGCTAACAAAGCAAGGAGTGACTATGGAATATCTTAAAAACATCCCTAAAATAACCAATTTACAAATAACACCAATTGATACTAACTTAAAATTTTTAGACATAGCAAAAAAATTTTCTAATGAAGCTGGCTTTGTCCTGCTCCTTAGCGGTGGAGATCACGACTGCGCAAATTTTAATATCATTGGAATAAGACCATGGCTAGAAATCAAGACCAAGGCAGATCAAATACAACTATCTATAAATAATGACAATTTTACTTTTAAAAGCTCTCCCTTTAGTGTATTAAAGCAGATTATTAAACATCTTGAATTTAATGATACCATAGACACCTTAAATTCACCTTTTAAATATGGACTACTTGGATATTTATCTTATGATCTTAAAGATCAAATAGAAGATTTACCATCATTGTGCATTGATGATTTACACCTGCCAGATATAATTTTATACTGTCCAAGATATGTTATTATCCAGGATATTAAAACAAAAAGGATTTATTTGATTATACCTAAATTTAATACCAATGATAAAAACTACATATTTGATCAAACTGAAATATTGAATATAATAAATTCGAAGGAAATAGAGACAAATAGCTTTTATTCAGATAGTAAATTGTATTCAAATTTTCTAAAAGATGAATATATAGATGCAATAAATAAGATAAAAGATTATATTGTAAGAGGCCATATATATCAGGTCAATATGTCCCAGAGATTTGTTTGTTCCTTTTATGGAGATGCTTTTGAATTTTTTATAGAATTATTTAATTTAAATCCAGCACCGTTTTTTGCATATATAAATGCAT
>JAMOQN010000195.1 GCA_027063985.1 Desulfohalobiaceae bacterium | reverse complement strand
ACATTGAAACAAAGTCCGCAAAAACAAAACTCATGGTCAAGGATGGAGAAACCATAGTAATAGGTGGTGTCCAGAGGGTAAGTGAATCCAGGCAACAGGACAGGATACCATTTTTAGCAAAGGTCCCGATTATTGGAAATGTATTTAAAAATAGATACAGAAGTCGAGAAAAAAGAGAATTATTAATATTTATTAGACCCAAAATCCTGGAGGACTGATGTGAGAAAGATAGTTAAATACTGCCACAGACCAGGACGACATTGCGGCAGCACTGCCCTTAGAGATCTCATGGAATTTCATGGATATAACCTCACAGAACCCATGTGTTTTGGAATTGGTCAGGGCCTGGGGAGCTGATACTTTAAAGATATTCCAGACGCACCTACTATTCTATTTCATGGAAGATGTTATCAACATCCAACATACATTTTTAAAGCCATCTCAGGCTCCCCTAGGGGAGCCTATGCTACTCTTACCCATCTCCTTCCACTTCTCAATTCCTCTTGCCTTAAAAAGGATTTACACACCCTTCCAATTTATTTATATTCATGGGTGCCTAAAATTACCTCAATGCCAAAGGTTTCTTTAATTTTTTCTGCCATATCTTCTGGTTTATAATAGGGACATGGTGGGAAAGATCCTGTAAGACATGAACTAAAATGAATTACATCAGGTTTTATTTCAGACAGCTTCATTGCCATCTTTGTATTTGGTATCACTGTTTTACCAGGACATTCACACCTTATCCAAAACACAACATTGGATGGCTGGTCAAATTTTCCTTCACCAAGTGCTGCTGCCTTAAGGCACCTCCATTCTCCAGGACATCCATATCCTGAATCAACATATCTGCCGCAATAAATTACTGCTACCTTTTTCATTTCCAGACCTCCTCCTTTTAAATTAAAGGTTACAACCCAAATTCTAGGAACAACTTCTTGCCTTTACAAGGTTAAGGCTAACTGTTTATTTTCGACTTTACAATGTACACCTATTGTATAACTTAGTAAAGTCTTTTAACAAATTAGTTGACTTTAACACGGACCTCTATCAATATACCATTTTAAATGTTTTGAGCTCTCTGGTAATGTAAATAATATTACAAATATAGAAAAAAATCTCGGAGAAGGTTATGAGAGTCTCTATAATAAAAATTGGAAACTCACGAGGATTGCGTCTACCAAAACCAATAATTGAACAATGTGGTTTTGGAGATGAAGTTGAAATTGAGGTGCGTAACAACGAACTAGTTATTAAACCAGTCAAACGCCCCCGTCACAATTGGGAGCAAGCATTTAAAACTATGGCTGGGAAAAATGATGATGCATTGAGAAAATTTCCTGATAGCAAGTGGGATGAGAAAGAGTGGAAATGGAGATAAAACGCTATTATGCCATATCTAGGTGCGCACATGTCAATTAGCGGAGGGATTTACAAGGCAATTGATAGGATCAAAAAAGTTAATGGTAAGGCCCTCCAGATATTTTCTAAAAATCAGAGACAATGGAAGGCTCGAGGCTTAGATGAAGACGCCATCAAAATTTTCAAAGAAAAGTGGAACACATGGGGAAATTTTGAGATTGCAATCCATACATCATATCTAATAAATCTGGCTGCTAAAAATAAAGAAATACAAAAAAAATCTATTTATGGCCTGATAGATGAAATAAATAGGGCGTCTCAACTTGGCATAAAATATCTTATTACCCATCCAGGATCTCATGGTGGAGATGGAACAGAGATTGGTCTGAAAAGGGTTGTAAATTCAATTGAAGCTGCAATAGAAGAAAATTGCCCGGATAATGTATTAATCCTTCTTGAGACCACATCTGGCCAGGGGAATAGCCTAGGAAGTCGATTTGAAGAACTGGCATATATTATAGAGAAATGTAAATATTCAAACAGACTGGGCGTGTGTATTGATACAGCACATATTTTTGAGGCAGGGTATGATATCAGGGATGAGACAAGCTACAAAAATACAGTTGAGCTTATTGATAAAATAATAGGCCTTGATAAAATACACTTTTTCCATTTAAATGATTCTAAAACAGAGTTAGGATCAAAAGTAGACAGACATGAACATATTGGGCGAGGGAAAATAGGACTCTCAGGATTTAAATGTCTTTTAAATGATCCTTTATTTAAAAACCATTCTATGGTGTTGGAAACACCTAAAGGAAAAGACCTTAAAGAAGATAAAAGAAATTTAGAGGTATTAAATAGTCTTATAAATATCAATTAATGTTTATCGATGTTTTCGATATATAATTAAATTGAGAAAAATTAAGAGAGAAGGCATGCAGAATGTAAAAATTTTAGGGGATAGCGATGTAATTCAAGAGAAAAAAATCAAATTAGCGCTGAGTTTTATCGTTAAATTTATTTAGCTGGATAGAGGGGATGAGGGGTGAATGGGGGGGATTTTTATTGAAGTGACCTATGGACAAATATTAGAGCTTGTTTGCGAGTGGAGCTAAAAAAAGTTGCACCAGTCGGCGAAGCCGACCTTGCAACTTTTAGCGGAGCAAGCATTACAAGCTCTTATATGAAGTTCATCCTGGAACGGAAATAAAAATACCGCCCATTCACCGCCTGTCAAATTATTTAATACTCCTTCTGATTTAAAAATAGCGTTTAAATTGGTGATTCGTGACTAGGGATTTGTGATTAGGGATTCGGAAGTTACGAGCTATTAACTTACCATATAACCCTTAGATTGAGTATGGAATAAAAGAATGTGTATAACAAAAGAAATTGAAATAACAGATATTAAAAAATTAAGGCAAATTGCACACTTATTGGCAAAAAAAAGCCTGACAATTGGTCACGGAATATATCTTTTACAAGGAGAGCTAGGAACAGGGAAAACAACATTTGTCAGGTTCTTTGTTGAAATGTTGCCGGGCTCAGAGCAAGCAGAAGTAAGCAGCCCCAGTTTTAACCTATTTAATATCTACCCCACTTCACCAGAGATAATTCATGTTGACTTATATAGGTGTGTGGATTTAGAAGAAGAGGTTTTAGAGTATCTGTCATCTAATGACAATATTGTGTTTGTGGAGTGGTGTGAAAGGCTGCCCAAGATTTATTGGCCATTGGAGCATATATTAGTTGAATTTAAATTTAAAGGAAACAGGAGATTTATGGAGATTAAACTCAAGGGAGCTAAATTTTTCCCATTGATAGATATTATAGGCGAAAAAAATACATAATTTTTTAATTAGTGGCTACAGGTTATAGTATAAATAAAAACTAGTTGAAATAAAAGGGAAAAAAGGAGTGAGGCATCCCATGAAAATCATTGTACAAAAATTCGGGGGAACTTCTGTTGCTGGACTTGAGAGGATGAAACAAGTAAAGGCCAAGGTAGAGAAAAAATTAAAAAAAGGGTATAAAGTTGTAGTTGTGCTCTCAGCAATGGCAGGTGAAACTGACAGATTAATAAAACTTGCAATGGAATTTTCTAAAAAGCCAGATCCTTCAGAAATGGATGTATTGTTAACAACAGGAGAACAGGTCTCTGTGGCCCTTTTTTCAATGCTCTTGAAAGATGCAGGCATAAAGGCCAGATCTCTATTGGGATTCCAAATCCCAATCCACACTGACAAGGCCTATGGAAAGGCTAGGATACTGGATATAGACACAGAAAAACTCATTGAACTATTAAAGACAAATGACGTTTTAGTTGTGGCAGGATTTCAAGGATGCGATTTTCAGCAAAATCTAACAACTTTAGGAAGAGGTGGTTCTGATACCTCTGCAGTGGCATTGGCAGCTGCATTAAATGCAGAAATTTGTGAAATATATACAGATGTAGATGGTGTCTACACAACAGATCCCAATGTGTGTTCCAATGCCAGAAAGCTTCCTAAGATTGCATATGATGAGATGTTGGAGATGGCATCAATGGGTGCCAAGGTGCTACAGATAAGGTCAGTAGAATTTGCAAAAAAATATAACGTGCCTATACATGTTAGATCTACTTTCTCAGATGAGCCGGGCACGTTGGTTGTAAAGGAGGATGAAGTTATGGAATCAGTACTTGTATCAGGAATAGCTTATGATAAAGATCAGGCAAGAATTACACTTACAGAGGTATATGATGAGCCAGGGGTTGCTGCAGCAATATTCGAACCCCTTGCTGCCCACAATATTGTTGTAGATATGATAGTCCAGAACCCTTCCCATGAAGGTAGAACTGATATCACTTTTACTGTCAGCAGAAAGGAAATGGATGATGCTATAAAAATAATTGATAGGATAAAGGACGAGATTGGCGCAAAAGAGGTATTGTATGACAAAAATGTAGCAAAGGTCTCGGTTATTGGTGTTGGAATGAGAAACCACTCTGGAGTTGCAGCAATTGCATTTCGTACCTTAAAATCAGAAAATATAAATATTTTGATGATTAGCACATCAGAAATCAAGATATCCTGTCTAATTGAAGAAAAATACACAGAACTCGCTGTTAGGACATTGCATGAAGCATTTGGACTGGACAAAGAACCACAGATGGAGAGTCTATAATGGGAAATAAAGTCTTTATTTATGATACTACATTAAGGGACGGATCTCAGGCTGAAGAAGTAAATTTTTCCCCTGAAGACAAGATCAGAATTGCAAGAAAATTAGATGAAATTGGAATTGATTATATAGAAGGTGGGTGGCCATCTTCTAATCCTACAGATGAAAACTTTTTTAAAGACATTAAAAACTATGAATTTAAGCATTCAAAGATAGCTGCCTTTGGTAGCACACATCACCCTAAGCTAAATGTAAACACAGATGACTCCTTTAAAAAGGTCCTTGATGCAGATACCGACGTAATTACACTGGTTGGAAAATCCTGGGACATCCATGTGAAAGAGGCTTTAAAAACCACGTTAGACAGGAATCTGGAAATAATTTATGACTCAATTAAGGCTGCCAAAAATAAGGCAAAAGAAGTATTTTTTGATGCAGAACACTTTTTTGATGGTTATAAGGAAAACAAAGAATATACAATGGCCTGCATAAAAAAGGCATATGAGGCTGGAAGTGACTGCATTGTGCTTTGTGATACAAATGGCGGTTGCCTTACAATGGAGATAAAGGAAATTATCGAACAGGTATTAAAGGAATTTCCAGAGCCAGAATATGGTATCCATGTGCACAATGATGCGGAACTTGCTGTTGCAAATACTATTGTTGCAGTGAACCTTGGCATAAGACATGTGCAGGGCACAATTAATGGATATGGTGAGAGATGTGGAAATGCTAACCTATGCTCAATCATACCAAATTTAGAGTTAAAAATGGGTCTTAAGTGCCTTCCTGAGGGAAATTTAAAAAAACTTACCTCATTATCCCGATTTGTTGCAGAAATTGCCAATCTCTCTCCTTTTAAAAGACAACCATATGTTGGAGAGTCTGCATTTGCACACAAAGGGGGCATACATGTTAGCGCTATTATGTCCAATCCAAGGACGTATGAACATATTCCCCCTGAAAAGGTTGGAAACAGGCACCGGGTTTTACTCTCTGACCTTGCAGGCAAAAGTAATATAATCTTTAAGGCAAAACAATTTGGACTCAATCTAAAAAAAGAAGATCCAATTGTATTGGAACTATTAGAACAAATAAAAAATTTGGAGATGCTTGGTTACGAATTCTCTGTTGCTGAAGCATCTTTTGAGCTCCTTTTGTACAAAACATTGGGGAAGGTGAGAAAATACTATGAATTAATTGGTTTCAGGGTGCTTGATGCAATGCAAAAGGAGATTGAAGAGCCAATATCAGAAGCAACTGTTATGGTGCGCGTCGGTGGAATGCTTTCCCATACAGCTGCCACAGGTAAAGGACCAGTAAATGCCCTTGATAATGCCCTTAGAAAGGCACTTGAAGGATTTTATCCTAACCTAAAGGAGATGAAGCTCTTAGACTTCAAGGTTCGTGTACTCACTCCAAAGGATCCAGAATTCGCAGGCACTGCATCTATGGTCAGGGTATTTATTGAATCTGGAGATCAAAAACAAAGGTGGATTACTGTTGGTGTATCTTATAATATTATTGAAGCCAGTTGGAAGGCCTTACAAGACTCGGTAATTTATAAACTCTTTAAAGATGACAGGGAAAAGGGAAATGGAATATAGGGTTAAAATTACATACATATATCACAGTTCCTTTTTAGTTGAATTTCCAGAATGCAATTTTTTATTTGATCTTCCCCATGGTGATCATTTACCTAAACAAGCAATAGACGTCTTAAAAAAATCTTTAAATTCAAATCCTCTGTATGTCTTGTTTTCACATTCCCATGACGATCATTTTAATCCAGATATAGAAGATATTATTACACCATTTACATCTGAATACAAATTTATTATATCCTATGATATTTATGCAGATTATGCGTCTAAATTTGCAAGTAATACGTATATATTAGAGCCTGAAGATGAAGTAAATATAGATAAAATAAAAATAAAATCTTATGAAAGCAATGATCTGGGTAATGCTTATCTTATTTCATTTAATGGAATAAATATATATTATGGAGGAGACCTAGCTGAATGGATCTGGCCTGATACCAAAGATGAAGAAAAGGAGTTTATACAGAACTATTTTGAAGAAATATTAAAGGAATTAAGATTAGAAAAAATTCATATAGGCTTTTCAAATATGGATCCAAGGCTTAAAAACTTTGGTGGAGGAATAAAATTTTTACAAATGGTTCAGCCAGATTTATTTATTCCAATGCATACATTTGGGAGATACGACCACTTAACAAGACTTAAACAAATAGATTTGCCCTTAGACAAAGAAGTATTCATCTATTCAAAAATAGGGGATAAAATTGAGAAACACATAGATGTATAGTTATTCATCAAAGTCCATTCTAACTTATATGGGAGGTAGCTTTACCTCCCATTATATGACCTTAAAAAATATTCAAGAACTTATAAGAGAAGCACCTGAAAAAGTAGATACATCGATAATACTTATACTGGAAAAAGTATTAAAACAAAAAGGTCATGATACACAAAAACTTGCATCTATTTTATATAGAGAAGCAGCAAACCTGCTCAGAGATATATCAATAAAAACAAAAGATTCCAATAAAAAAAGACTCTCACTTAATATATTAAAGAGATATTCATTAAATATCATAAACCGCTCATCCCTTTCTGCCTCCTTTGCCCTGGGAACACTTCCATTAAACATAAAAGGACCAGACATAAACTCAATTGAAATTTCAGATGGTATTTTAAAAATAGAGCATGATATTTTATTTGCGAAACTTAAGGTGGAACCTATTTCCAGGACCAAAATGGGGAGGTCTTTTGTCTGGAAACTGAAAGATAGAAAAGAGTTACTTGTGTTTAAGTTTTCCAAGGACCTAACGGATATACAAAACCTGCTACTTGAGATAAAATGGATTAAATTACTTAAAAATTGTGGATGGAATCAGGTATTTGAAATACCAAGAGAAGTTAGTTTAAATGGAAAATATCTCTTTTGGTTCAAACCCTTTAAATTTCCGTGTATCTGTTTTTTTGTGTCACCAGATTATTTTTATTATCCCAATGGAGATGGCACAAAAAATAATGTTCCAGAACAAGAGTTTTTGAGTATTATATCAAAATGTGCCAATATTTTAGGGAATCTCACAGCCAATGGAATCATCCACACATCAGTAATCCCTTTATTTCACAACAGGACCCAGAGAACAAGGCGAGATGATGGGGGAATGTATTTGTGGGAGAGGGGTGGAAGGCTAGATAGATGGCTAGATTCAGCCCTTTATCCAAATATTGGTAAATCAGGCATAAGGGATTTTGAACACCTAATTAGCTATGATGGAGTAAATAAAAGAAGGCTGTACACTGAGATAGGAAATCACATGCTATCATTTTTTCTCATTATTGGAAGTTATTTCAGGATGAAATATCCTGAAAAAAGGGGCATAAATCCAGATGGATCCTTTGTTGATGTAAGGAAACTATTTGACAGAGAACTTTTTAAAAAATCAATTGAACTTGTTGTAAAAAACTATTTTTCTGGTTTCTGTGGTTATGATTTAAAAGAATTAAATTTTACGAAGATGGATCAATTTATTGACAGATTAATTGATGAAATGGGAGTTGATAGATATTTGGATGAAATACTCAGAACAGTGGATCAATTAGAGATGGATGACAATGAATTTAAAAGATTTCTAAAAAGCAAGGGCGTAACAGATGATGAGCTTGCCAAAATTAAAAAAGGAGAGAAGGATATAATCCTTAAAACAGGTCCGCATCTTGGAGAATTTAATGGCAGGATCTCTGTTCCTGAGCTAATCGATTTTATTGGAAGCACAGCAGCCTTAATTATTTCTTCAAAATACATAAATGAGATCCAGAAATAAAA
>JAMOQN010000194.1 GCA_027063985.1 Desulfohalobiaceae bacterium | reverse complement strand
AAATCCATGGTCTTTTTTCTCTCTTCAGTTATACTAACAGAAGAGCATATAGCATCATAATTTCCACCAGCAAGCCCAGCAAAAATACCGTCCCATGCCACATTTTTAAATACTGGAATAAAGCCAGCCTCTTTTGCTGCAGCAGTCATATAATCGATTGAATAGCCAACTATCTGTTTGTGTTCATTCACAAACTCCATAGGTGGCCACGTGGCATCCACAGCAAATACAATTGTCCGTTTCTTGGCCAAACCAACACTTGTCAAACTAAGCAAAATCAAAAGGAAAATAACTACCTTGTTTTTCATAGAATACCTCCCATTTTTTTTAATTTAAAAAATATTAAACAATAATCAACCAGACTAATTGGGGTTAATACTAAGAATTACCTAAAAATGCAACTTTATTTAAGACAAAAACAGGCACCTGTTATCGTATTTGGCCTAAGTTTGTCAAAGTTTTTACCAAAGTTAGATTAATTGTTGAATATTATAAATATTTACCTTTTAATTGGATAAATCCCTTAATAACAACTAGTTTTAGTCCAATGGGACAAATTTGAATTAGGCGTTTTTTCCAACTAATTTTCTTACCAAATCTAATTGGGCATCTCTGTGCGGTGCCTTTCCATCAATCTTTGCCTTAAGGACTTCCTTTAAAATATATCCGTATTGAGGGCCAGGAGCTATGCCCATATTTTTCAAATCATGTCCAGTAATATCTATTTTCATATCCTTTAATTTGCTCAAATATAGAGAAATTATCTTTTTTATCTGCTCTAATTTACACGATGCCATCAAAAATAAAATCCCCTCCACTGGAACAGGAGACAAAATAAAATATAACTCACTAAGTGGAGCTCGATTTTTTTGATACTCATATAGTCGTTGTCCAACACTCTTTATTTGTTCTGCAATGGATGTTAAAAGCTCTGTCTGAGTTTTAGATAAATTCAACCTATTGGCAACAGAACTGAGCTCAACTGTATTTGCCTCATAAGTTAGACCCAAAAAAAAGACCACCCATCTTGTTGGCGAAGGAGATGTGTATAAAAGGGAATACCAATCTAAAACCTTTTTTATTTCCTCTAATATCCTAATTTTCTTGTTGTTTAATTTTAATACTGGATGGATTTTATATAGTATATCAAAGGACTCCATCCTCTTTAGACAGGGAATTGGGTCTTCCTCTTCAAGGATTAGTTTTAACTCATGAAATATCCTGCTACCAGAAAGTTTATTAAGCATATCCAACTTTAAGGCATTTTTTATCAGCCTTTCTGTCTGTACACCCAGTGTGAAATTGTATCTCTGTTCAAATCTAAGGGCACGAAGTATCCTTGTTGGATCTTCAATAAAACTAAGTGAATGTATCACCCTAATCTTTTTTTCCTTTATGTCTTTCTGACCACCAAAAAAGTCAACGAGTTTTCCAAAATTTTCTGGATTTAATTCAATGGCCAGGGCATTTATTGTAAAATCCCTTCTAAAAAGATCCAATTTTATTGAAGAGAGCTCCACTGTTGGCAGTGCTGCTGGATGCTCGTAGTATTCCAACCTTGCTGTTGCAACATCTATCTTCTGTCCATCTGGTAGAATTACCACTGCAGTTTGAAACTTTTTATGGGCCCTGATCCTTCCTCCTAACTCTTTGGCAAACCTTGCCGCAAATTTAATACCATTTCCTTCAACTACTATATCAATGTCCAGATTAGGACGAGACAAGAGTATATCCCTCACAAATCCACCAACTGCATACACATTGTATCCCAGTTTCTGACCAAGCTCACCAGCCATTTTTAAAATATTAAATACATGCTCAGGCAGTCTACTTCTCATAAGGGATTTTATGTTTTTCTCCTGTCTTTTTTCAGGCAAAAATGCCTCTGGTATCCTGGCTGGTTCTTCTACCATCCAGTTTATTAAATCCGTGCGGGTCACCACTCCAATCACCTTGTCATTTTCTACAACAGGAACAAGTCTCTGACGCTGATCAATAATAATCTCTATTACTTTATATAAACTGTCATTGGCTTTAACAGTGGATATGTTTGTCCTCATATATTCAGAAACAGGCAAGTCACCCAATCCATGGGAGCTTGCCTTTTCTGCCACCTGATGTTCTAAAATTCCAACACACCTTCCCCCTTCCTTGTCTAAAACAGGAACTGCCTTTAAACCATAATGGGTCATGATATGGGCAGCCCTTGCTAGGGTCTCTTTTTCAGTAACACACCTTGGAGGTGATGACATTAAAAAGGATACTTTTATTTCTGGATTTATGTAGGAATAAAGTAAGCCAAATAATTCATCTTCCACCTGAGACAAAGTTTTGTCTTTTATAGTGGCTGAAGCAGCATAAGGATGTCCACCACCACCTAATGACGCACAGATCTTTCCAACATCCACATTGGGAAGTTTGCTCCTTGCTATAACAAAAATACGATCCTGCATCCTTGCTATGACAAAGAGAACTGAAATGTTCTCCATTTCTATCAATTTATGGACAACAACTGCAAAATCCTTCACATATGAATCGGTTGAAATTGTTGCAATGTATATATCAATACCATTAATATTGTGGTTAGTAAGGGACTCAATGAGGTCATTTAAAAGAGACACTTGCACAGCATCTAAGTCCTTGTGCATAAACTCTGAAATCAAGACCACATCCATACCTTTTTTTCTAAGCCAGGCTGCAGCCTCTAAATCCTCAGGTTTTGTTGATGAGAACAAAAACCCCCCTGTATCCTCATAAATCCCCATACCCATTATAGTTGCTTCTTCAGGAGTTATATGGATTCCCTTATCTTTTATTATTGATACCAAAATAGAAGTAGTTGCACCTATTTCTTTTACCACTTTTTTATCAGCATCAACATCTTCTTCTGTATCAGGATGGTGATCAAAAACATGGACTTCAACATCTCCCTTTTCCAGAATTTGTCTTATGTGGGGCACGCGGGATTTCTGTCTTGTATCACATATAACAACCCTTTTAACTGCATCCTGATCAATATCTTTTATTGAATAAAAATTAAGCAAATATGTTGTGCTTTGAATAAAAAAATTCCTCATAGATTTTTCCTGAGTTCCAGGAAAGACCAAAACAGCCCCTGGGTAGAGTTTACCTGCAGCTACCATTGATGAAATACAGTCAAAATCAGCGTTCATATGACAGGTAATAATGGTTTCAGCCTTAATTTTTTTTCTCTGGTTCATATTAGTTAAGCCCTTGGATGATATTTTTTGTGCATCTCAATAATTGTTGAGGTCTGGACATGGGTATATATCTCTGTTGTGGAGATATCAGAATGCCCCAGCAAGATTTGAACAGACCTGAGATCAGCTCCACCCTCTAAAAGGTGAGTTGCAAAACAATGCCTTAAGGTATGGGGAGATATATTTTTTGTTATTCCTGCCTTTTTTGCATAATATTTTATTATCTTCCATATGGCCTGCCTGCTTATTGGTCTTCCAAATCTATTCAAAAAAACATTGTCTGTCTTTGGTAAAAATCTTGGACGAATATTTTCTATATATTCCTCTAAAAGTTTAAGCCCATCAATATGAACAGGAACTATCCTCTGTTTATCTCCCTTCCCTGTTACCCTTAAAAAACCCCCTTCAAAATCTATATCAAATAAATTTAAAATGCACACTTCAGATACCCTGAGCCCAGATCCATACATGAGCTCTAACATTACCCTGTCTCTAAAGCCATACTTGGTGTTTACATCTGGTGCTTCTATTAAAGAAAACACCTCTTCTTTGGTCAATACATCAGGCAAGGTCCTGGTATATTTTGGGCCATCAAAGAGACGAGCAGGATTTTTCTCCATAACATTATCTGATACCAAAAAATCAAAAAATCCCCTAATAGAGCTGAGCATCCTGGAGAGGGTCTTATTAGAGAGCCCCTTTTGTTTTAGGCTTAAGAAAAACAAAAACAAAATATCCTCATTGACATGGGTTAATTTTACCCCTTTTTCTTCTAAAAATTCCAAAAAACTCACAAGATCTGACTCATAGGAAGAGATGGAATTTTCAGCTAAACCCTTGACCACTATGAGGTGTTCGATATACCTATCAAGGAGCGGATTTAATAGAACCTTTTTTGACTTGTGCATAACTTTAACTCAGGGATAAATAAAATGGCCACTGCCTATATTTCCCTTGGATCAAACATGGGAAAACCTACAGAAAATCTTCATATCGCAATAGAGCATATAAAAAAAGACTCAAAAATAAAAATAATAAAGACCTCATCTATTTATAAAACAGAGCCCCAGGGGTTAAAAAATCAACCATGGTTCGCAAATCAAGTAATTAAAGTCAATGTAATTGGGTTTACACCTATAACCCTTTTACAAAAATTACTCAAGATTGAGAATATGATGGGAAGGAAAAGGGATATTAGATGGGGCCCAAGGATAATTGACTTAGACTTAATCCTGTTTGACAAACATATTACCCACACATCTGAACTTACCTTACCCCATCCAAGGATGCTTGAGAGGGCCTTTGTGTTAATTCCCTTATTAGAAATAGAACCTCAATTAACCACACCAACAGGGAAAAAAATAAAACCCTATCTGGAACAGTTGAATTACAAATTAAAAGGCAATAGGATCTGGCAATATGACTAATCCTAAGACTCAAGGAGATAATTTATGCTTAAATTAATAATAGTTTTTATAGCAGGCTATTTACTCTATAAGCTCATTACTGGAGAAAAAAAACACAAGGTTAAAGAAGATATCTCCAAAAAAATTAAGGCTGGTGAAATGGTAAAAGACCCTATTTGCAACACTTATGTGTCCATAAATTCAGATATACGAGTCAAAGATGGAGATAAGACCTATTACTTTTGTTCTTATGAATGCAGGGACAAATTTTTAAAAAAGAGGAAAGTGGGATAGTGATTCGTGAACGGTGAACAGTGAACAGAAAGAAGGGAGAACGGGCAGATCCTATTCCCGATCATGTAGGGGCAAATTCAATATTTGCCCAATAATCAGGGAACAGTGATTCGTGATTTGTGATTTGTGAACAGAAAAAGGAATGAACCACCCCACTAATAACCACTACACCACTATACCAATACACCAATAACCAATACACCACTACACCAGCTAATCACTAATCACGTTATATTGCGCTATGTTCCAGATAGACTTGGCCTGTTTTGCCATCCATAGTTGCCTTTGCGCAAGGCGAGACATATTCCATTTTTCATTTTCTTCAGCAATACGGCGAGTTATCTCAAAACCGCTTTTTTGATAAATTTCTCGCTTTTGTTGAAAATCTTTATTACCCACTTCACGATTTAATTCTGCTTCTAAAATAGTAAAATTACCCAGACGATAAATTGCCGCTTCTAGTTGATTATCTGTAAATTCATCCCATCCATCTTCTGGATTTTCTGGTAATATATGTTCAAGTGTGTATTTCGGACTTTCCATATCATAATCTTTACCTGTCAAATGCTTCTCCATTGCAAAAAGTATATATCTAGCAATTCTCTTATTTCTTGATGAAGTAGTTTTTAAAATCTTTTCTGCAAATGCAGGCTCAAAGCGCTGATCTGGAACATATATATCTTTTAATGCATTTATAATTTCTCTTGTTTCTCGTATATTTTTTTCTGAAATATTTCGGGCTACTTTATTATATATCCTCTCCTGAATATTTGTTGCTAGACTAGATATTACATTATAGCGAAATGAAATTATACTAACGCATCTTAGTATTTGTTCTAGATCTTTTTCATCGAAAACTCTATAGCAAGAAAGAATTAAAGGCCAGGGCTGACGCACCCTAAACATCTTAAGTTCACGAATATATCGTCTCTGTTTTATATTCCATACATTATCTTCAGGATTACCAAGTGCTACATATACATCAATATCTTCTTCCATTTTTCTTATAAGTTCAAATACACTTTTTTTATCAGGAGTAGATTTTCTAATAGTCTTAAAAAGCTCCGCTTCTCTAACAAAACTATTACGACTATTCCAATATGTTCTTAAAAAGGAGGGGAAATCTTCACTGCCTAGTTTCTCTACCATTGCACTCCATCTACGTTCAAGTGCATCTACTTCTGTATCATGTGCTCCCTCTCCATACACTACAGAAAAAAGATAATTCTTCAAAAGGTCTGTGGGAGAAAGTCTAACGCCTCTAGCATTTAATGTTTCAAAGACCCTAAAGGCGTTAAGTTCATCAGTTACTGTGATAACAGTAAAAAACAGCTTGTCAGATATGTCTGTGAGAAATTTGGCGAGTTCCTGCCCATTTTTATTTCTAGCATAAGTGTCCTTCAATTTTTTATAAAACCATTCAAAACCTTTTTTTAACAACCTCTCAGATACTGAAAGGCCTCTTTGGGGAAGTTTTTCCAAAGGAACTAATTTATCTCTATAAAATCCATCATTATTTCTATTTAAAGAAAGTTTGGGTTGAGCCACTAAAGTAACAGGATCAAGATATCCAATATAGGTATTCCTAAGCTGTTCTTCTCTTCTTCTGTTGTTTTCTGGTTCAATTCCCTGTTCTATGAATTCTTTTAGATGTTTTAAAACCGCTAAAGCTAACAGACTCAAAGTAGTAAGCCGCTGTTGACCATCAATTATTTCAAAGACCCTTTGGTCTTTGCTTTGAAACACAAGATATCCCATATAGTGAGCTATCTCTCCGTCTGGCCCAAACATATTTTCAATATCCAACCACAAATCCTCCCATTCATCCTGGCTCCAGCTATAATCCCTTTGAAATCTAGGCACTCTATAAATCAATCCATTTGCTAAAATCTGCCTCCAGGTCTGATTAGTAGTATTAAAATTAACAACTGACATGTCTTTATCCCATTATCTGATTTTTAATAATTTCTGTCATAGCCTTTGCTAAATGTGTTTCTTAAGGAAGGACTATTTGAGCTTTAAAAAAATCTACACTGCATATATATCAGTTTGATATTTATCTAAATCAATTCCCAGTTTTTGTTCAAGTCTTTTTCCCATCTCATAAGGGGTGATTGGTTGAAGGGGTAGATTAAAGGTCTTTTGAAAAAGCTCAACAAAGATCTCTTTGGTGGATTTATTTGTAGTGGATAGAAATAAAATCCCTTTAGAAAAATTCCATACAACATCTGTTACTGATGGAACAGCAAGGGTCTTAGAAAGAAGCTTTATCCTTAAATTTTCTTTTATTTCCTGCTTCTTTGCCCTGGACAAATATTTTACATCCCCTTGTTCATTGCCCAAGACCTCTTGAATTGCCATTTGATAATATTTTTTAAATACCGCAGGTGGTATTTTCCTCTTATCTATCCTCAGAGAAAAACAGACATATTCACCTTTAAATGGAGATGAAAGTTCAAATTTACTATCTAACATATTGTCAAATGATACCCACCCAAAACTCACTTCATCTGTTACATCATCAATATCATTGAAGGAAAATTCCTTTAAGAGCCCTGGGATCTTCTCCCAGAGCTCAGAGTCTGCTTCTCCTAAAACCCTATATCTGGTTAGCCCAAAAGATGCAGATAAAAATCCCATTTTAGCTAAATTCTCTCTTTTACTTTATTTACTATATTTTCTGCCACAAAACCGTAGTGTTTGAACAATACCTTTCCAGGCGCAGATTTCCCAAATTCATCTATACCTAGGACAAATCCCTTATCCCCAACATATTTATACCATAAATCAGATGAACCCGCTTCCACAGCTACTACAAGTGTAGCCCTTTTGTCCAGTACCATATCCTTATATGAGCTATCCTGTTCATCAAAGAGTTCTGTACAGACCATTGAAACTACCCTTGTTGGAATACCTTCTTTATTTAAGATAGTTGCAGCCTCAACACATATACCAACTTCTGAACCAGTGGCTATTAGTATTACCTTTGGATAATCTCCATTTTCTCTTAAAAGAATATATCCACCTTTTTTCGCACCCTCATATTGTTCTCTTTTATTTAATTGTTTTTTTAACCCCTGTCTGGATAGGATGAGTGCCATTGGACCGCTATGTTCACAAAGTGCATGATAATAAGCAGCTGCACACTCTACAATGTCGCAGGGTCTAAATACCTTCAAATTAGGTATAAGTCTGAGAGATGAGACATGCTCAATTGGCTGGTGTGTTGGTCCATCCTCACCAACACCTATAGAATCATGGGTTAATATATATAAGACCTTAAGTTCCATTAAGGAAGATAGCCTTATTGCATTTCTCATGTAATCTGAAAATACTAAAAAGGTTCCACCATAGGGCATAAATCCACTATAAAGAGCCAGGCCATTCATAATTCCTGCCATTGCAAATTCCCTTACACCAAAATGGAGATAATTGGCTCTAGGTGAATCTTTGGTGTAAACTACAGACCTAGAGTGTTTGGTATTATTCGAACCACTT
>JAMOQN010000193.1 GCA_027063985.1 Desulfohalobiaceae bacterium | reverse complement strand
CACCATCTAAGGCATGTTGTAGAGCTTTATAATTTTGTTCTAATGATATAACCTTTTGTTTAGATACTTCATATCTTGCCTTAGATTGATCTAAATAAGATTTACTTACAGCCTTTCCTTTATACAATTTTTTTGCCCTTATATACTCCATCTTTATATATTCATAATCACTTTTGGCAGCCAGAATTTCTGATTTTACAGCCCTGATCTTTGATTTTATCTCTTCTATTTTTGCATTTATTTCCTCCATTTTATCTACAATATCCTTATTATAGAGCTGACAAAGAATTTCATTCTTTTTTACAAAATCACCTTCATCATGATATATTTTAATTATTTGTGCATTTATTTTTGGACAAATATCTGACGTTACATCTGAGATAAGTCTTGCCAAATAATGCATTTTTAATTCTACATTTCGCTTTTTTACCTTTGCAACCTTAACTACAACAGGACGCAATTTATAAACTGGAGCCAGGGCAAGTCTTTTTTTTGCCTTAATTACAAATAGAGCCATAATAAATATTAAAATTATAACACCAATAATTAGTGTAAATCTTTTATTTATCTTATTCATTATTTACACCTCATTTATTTTGTATAATCTTTTCAAGATCATAACCTATAGCCTTATATAAATACAATTTTGAAATATTATACTTAAATGAATATTTAATGTAGTCCAGCTCTGCATCGAGTAAATTTGCATGTGCATCTAAAACATCATTAATTGTATTTTTACCCATTTTATATTTTAATCTTTCTATTCGAAGTACCTCTAATGCCAATTTTTTATTGTTATTTGCTGCATCTAGCCCATATTTTGAAGAAATAATGTCTGATATTGCCTGGGCTATATCTCTTTTTAAATCAAATTCTACATCTTTTAATCTTTGTTTTGCTGCATAAAGTTGCATCCTGGCCCTGGAAATATTATTCACAATGGCACCACCATAGAAAACAGGGATTTCTAAATTCAAAGATGCCTGCCAGTAATCTTCATGGTCAATAGCACCTGGTGGTCCGTCCTGATCATATGGTGAGCCTGATCTTAAATTATATTGGGCTGATACTTTTAGTTCTGGAAGCCTTGTGGCCTTTTGTTTTTTAAGATTTAATTTTGCTACCTTAACCTGTTTTTGTACTGTTTTAAATTCTGGTCTGTTTTGTTTTGCGAGAGAATACAGCTTATCAAAATCAGTTAATTTATATTTAAGTTTAAAATCTATTTTTTCACCTGGATCTGGTGCAATAAAAAGTCCCTGTTCTATTCCAATTAGCCTCTTTAAAATCTGCTGGAGCACCACGATATTTTGTTCTAAGGTCTTTTTTTTCGCCCTTTGATTTGCAATAGGCACTAGGACCTTCATTTTATCAACAGGAGCAACTTTGCCCACCTTGAGGCTGATCTCTATATCTTTTAGTTGCTTGGTAAGTAATTCAATATTCTTATCTACAGCTAAAATCGCCTTTTTTGTCTCAATAATCTTTAGATAAGTAGAAGCTATGTTATAAATTAGCTCTTGCTTTGTAAAAAAATATCTGTCAACTGAGATATCTTTTA